>JACQBB010000056.1 GCA_016194625.1 Elusimicrobiota bacterium
GCTGGGTCAAGGTCATGAAGGAGTCCATCCGCTCCGTCGCCTCCGTCTACGGCGCGTCGCGCATGGTCAAGGACTACTGCGACAAGCTGTACGCCCCGAACGCCGTCGTCGCGCGCTGACGACGACCGCCGGAAAAAGAACGCCCCCGCGGGAGATTCCCGCGGGGGCTTCTCTTTGTCCGGAATCCTGACGAAAAAGGTCGACTGACGCTGGCGTCAGTCGGCGTGTCGTTTGCGACACGACAGGTTGGGATAACGATGGGGTGAGCGGCGGCGGCTACCAACATTTCAGCACCGGCCGCCGTCCGCTCTGCCCGATGTTATGCGCTTCGCTTGCGTTGACGCCAGTATTCGATTCCGGTTCATCCTTTGTTGTCTAACCGTTGCTGTTTGTGAGCCGTTCGACGCCGCTGCCCAGTCCATGAAGCGCCGAAATCGTCAATGCTTCATTTGTAGATACGCATTGATCACGAATGAAACGAAAATCCCGAGTACTGCCAGCCGTGCTTTGATCCAGTACTCCCATCCAGTCTCAGTAAAATTCTCGCGCCCCGCAAACAGCTTCGACCAAAGAACAATCCGCCAGAACCTTCCCGTGCCTGGTTTTGACAGGTTCGCCATTGCTCGCGACCAGCAGTAGAGCGAGGTTGGAAGAAGAACGGCAAGAGCCACTTCAAAAATCCTCATTCGTCCCCAAAATGCGCATAACGCAGTGGGTCTGCCACCGCGGCTATATGAGTCCAGCCAAACGAGGCCGCGGTCGGTAGAATCAGATGGTTAGGCGCCACGAGTGCTAATCCTCATCCTTGGTTGAAGTTATAGAGGTACCAGTTATCATTGGCTGGTTTAAATACATACGGTCCTGTCTTCAACTGAAGAGTTTTTGACGACCATGCATATCCAACTTCCCATCCATGTCCTGCAAATCCGCCCTCTTCCGCTACAAGAATGACAGTATCCGAATTTAACCGATGCATGCCACGTTCGATTCGGAGGGACTGCATGATTGATCGGTACTCACGTATCCGGTCTTCCGAGAGAGGTGTGTAGAAGATCCAGGCGCCCTCCTTCGGGACATGAACCTTTTCAATCCTATCGGCTTGGATCATCTTTATGAGGCGTTCGAAGTCCTTCTTGTGCGCAGCAAGATTTGAACGGAGCTTTGCCTCATAATCCGGCGAACTAACATCTATGCCGTGCTTTAGTGGGCGCGATGCAAGAATGGCGATGCCCGCAACGAACACGACTATCATTAATATCGCCGTTTTTTTCATATTGTGCGCCTAACGCAGAGGCTGTGCGGCGGCGGCTTTAACTGTCCAACTAAACGAGGCCGCCGGCCGCACAAGCCGATGGTTAGGCATTACATCCTTTCGGTGCTTCCTGAAATTCGATTTCCGATCCATAGTGAGAAAAATGCCGTACCCCAAGCTCCCATGAGTGCTCCAAAGTCCTTTATTCCCAAAAATGAAGCGATATACGGCGGTGCTCCGAGTGCAAGTCCGAACGGAAGAATGATCAGCGGAAGATAAACGAGTCCTACCGCAAGCTGATACAGCACGAAAGCTCCACGGCCTTCCGGCTTTAGTCGTTCAAGCTGTGGTCCTGCTTTGTCCATCAATCTTGGTCCAAATCCGTACCACATGCCGGCTCCAAGACCGAGTGCTGATGAAAGTACGATGAGTGCAAAAATGTTCATAGATGCCTAACTTGGGTTTAGACTGGTCTGTATAACACGACTACCGATAATGCCTGATTCCCGAATTGTAGAGGGAAAATCGATCGCTCGCCAGACTATCGGCGATCGTTCCGCCGGCAAACGCTGCGGGGCGGGGCGGTATATCACCGATATGCCGGCGCGATGGGGCCGGCGACTATCACCGGTGATATGGATTATCGTTAGCGCTTCTCGATGAGGCGGCCGGTCAGGTACTTGTGCAGGACGCTGGCCATCAAGGTCTGGTAGGGGATGCCTTCTTCCAGGGCGCGGGCTTGCATCGCCTCGATGTCGGCGTAGGGGAGGCGGGGGTTTTGTTCCCTGCGGTCAGCCGCGGAAGTGGAGCTTCAGGGCGAGCAGGCGGAAGGCGGCGCGGTAGAAGACGCCGACGGGGACGGTCATGCCGGGCTTCTTCAGCGCGAGGCCGTCGCGCGTGGAGTCGGCGACGGCCTCGGTCATGAAGGCTTGGGCGCGGGTCCAGCCGAGGAGGCCGAACATGTGCGCGAGGTCGTGGGCGGCGTGCGCCGTCGCCGAGTAGGCCATGTGGAGGCCGACGAGGATCAGGGCCAAGGCGGGGGCCGCGGCGGCGGCGAGAGCCCAGCCGTGAAGGCCGAGCAGGGCCCAGCCGCCGAGGGCGGCGGCCGACGCGCCGACGGAGACTTCGGCGGCGCCGCCGGCGGCGTCGATGGCGAGCTGGCGCGGCGTGGTCGCGGTCGGCGTGGTGATGAAGCCGGCGCCGTGGGCGGTGACGCGCTTCTCCATCAGCGGCGAACCGACGAGCCAGGCGACGGCCTGATGGCCGGTCTCGTGCACCCAGGTGTCGGCGAACTGGTAGGCGACCCGCCATTTCCGCGGAAGGTCCCGGTTCAGGCGGAACAGCGCGCGCGGCATCCCGTCCAGCCACATCCGCGTGGCGGCCTGCATGCGCAGGTGGCCGTCGGTGCGCGGATGCTTGGCGACGGCCTGGAGGACTTCCCAGCGCAGTTCGGCGGCGCGAGCGGCCTCGGGGCCGCCGGCGCGGACCAGCTCGTCGAAGGAGGCGACGAGGGAGTCGAGCATGTAGCGCGGCTCGGAGGCGGGGTTCTCCTTCATCGCCTCGGCGAAATCGAAGGGCCGCCACTCGCCGGAGAGCAGGACGTCGCGGACCTCCAGCACCGTCGAGCCCTCGCCGAGCCGGGGGAGGACGGTCCCGCGCTTCAGTCCCAGCGCGCGCGCGCGGCCCGGGGCGACGATGAGGACGGAGCGCGCCGCGCCGCCGACGAGGCGGTCGCCGCCGCGGTCCTTCTGCAGGCGGGTCAGGCGGCCGTCGTGCGAGAAGAAGGCCCAATCGCCGGACCTGACGAGCAGGCTGCCGGCGCGCAGTCCGAACGAGGCTTCGGAGGGGCCGAGGTCGATGAGGATGCCGTCGGGGCCGGAGCCGGGGACGGTGACGCGTCCGCGCTCGTCCATCATGCCGCGCGAGACCGTGATCGCCTTCCCGTTGGGCATCCGCAGCTCGACGAGCTCCTTCTCGGGCTTGGCGGGCGCGGGAGCGGCGGGGACTTGGGGGGCGGCGGCCGGGCCGTCGGACGGCGCCGGGAGAGCGGCGGCGGCGCGGAGGGCCGGAGCGGCGGGAACGGCGGCGCGGAGAGGAGCGGCGGAGGGGGCCGACGGGACGGCGAGAGACGGGGAGGCGGCGGCGAGGGAGACCGGCAAGGACGGAGACAGAGACGGTCCGAGGCCGACCGCCGGGACGCCGGCGAACGGAGCCGGAAGGCGCGCCTGCGGCGCGATCGGCTCGACGCGGACGACGGGGGCGGCCCAGGCGGGAACGGATGCGCAGGCGAGGGCCAATAACAAACGGACGAGGTTCATCGCTTCCTATGATAGCCGCGGCCCGCGGCCTTGGGGAGGGTCGGAGGTCCCGGCGCGTTGGGCCCCCGGCCTAGGCCTCGACGGAGCGCCCCGCGACGGCTATTATTGGTAAAATGTCCCGTCGCCGCCCCGACGGCGAACATCACCTATGCCCGTCGACCTCGATAAGCTGAATCCCGAGCAGAAAGCGGGGGCCACCCATCTGGAAGGCCCCCTGCTCGTGCTCGCCGGCGCGGGCACCGGAAAGACGCGCGTCATCACCTACCGCGTCGCGCGCCTCATCGAGACCGGCGTGGCGCCGGAGAAGATCTTGGCGGTGACCTTCACCAACAAGGCCGCCGGCGAGATGCGCAAGCGCATCGAGGAGCTGGCGCCCGGGCACGGGGCCAAGGTGTGGGTGTTCACCTTCCACGCGTTCGGCGCGCGCTTCCTGCGCGAGAACCACCAGAAGCTCGGCCTGCCGCGCTTCTTCACCATCTACGACCAGTCCGACCAGAAGAAGCTCGTCGTCGAGGCGATGAAGGAATTGGGCCTGGACGACCAGAAGAGCAAGGCCGGGCTCTATGTCAGCCTGATCTCGCGCGCGAAGGACGACCTGCTCGACGCGGGCTCGTACGAGATCCACGCGATGACGAGCATCGACCAGTCGCGGCAGACCGCGGCCAAGATCTATCGCATCTACCAGCGCAAGCTGGACCAGGCCGGGGCCCTGGACTTCGGCGACCTGCTGCTGAAGACCTGCCAGCTCCTGCGCGACGACGCGGAGCTGAGGGAGAGGTGGCAGAACGCCTTCTCTCACATGTTGGTGGACGAGTATCAGGACACCAACCACACCCAGTACATCCTGACCAAGACGCTCGCCGCCAAGCACAAGAACGTGTGCGTCGTCGGCGACGACGACCAGTCGATCTACAGCTGGCGCGGCGCCAACATCCGCAACATTTTAGAGTTCGAGCGCGACTTCCCGAACACCAAGGTCGTGACGCTCGAGCGCAACTACCGCTCGACCGGCCGCATCCTGGACGCCGCCGGACTGGTCATCCATCACAACAAGACCCGCAAGCCCAAGAAGCTGTGGACCGAGGCCGAGCAGGGCGACGAGATCCGCGTGCAGGAGCTCCCCAACGAGGGCGAGGAGGCGACCTGGATCGTGCGCCGCATCCAGGACGAGGTCTCCGGCGGCCGCTCGCTGAAGGAGATCGCCTGCTTCTACCGGACCAACGCCCAGTCGCGCAGCTTCGAGGAGGCCATGCGCCGCGCGCGCATGCCCTACAAGATCGTCGGCGCGGTCCGCTTCTACGAGCGCAAGGAGATCAAGGACGCGCTGGCCTACGCCCGCGTCGTGGTCAACCGCGGCGACTCCGTCTCGCTCGGCCGCATCCTGAACTGCCCGCCGCGCGGCCTGGGCGCCAAGTCGTTGGAGGTCGTCGAGGCGTACGCCGCCCAGCACGGACTGACTTTGTGGGACGCGTTCTGGGCGCACGGACAGATCGAGGGCCTGACCCCGAAGGCGCACAACGCCATCGAGGAGCTGACCAAGACCTTCGTCAAGCTCACCGAGACCTGCGCGACCATGCCCGCGGGCGGCGCGATGGCGCTCATATTGGAAGTGACCGGCTACTGGACCTGGATCGAGTCCGAGGTGGACACCGACCCCGAGGCCGCCGGCCGCCTGGCCAACCTGCAGGAGCTGCTCAACGCCGTGAAGGAGTACGACGAGCGCCAGAAGATGGACGGCAAGCCGTCGGAGCTCGGCCGGTATCTCGAAGACATCACTTTGCAGACGGACCTGGACAACTACGACGCCGACGCGCCCGCGGTCACGCTGATGACCATCCACCTGGCCAAGGGCCTGGAGTATCCGGTGGTCTTCCTGACCGGGCTGGAGGAAGGCCTGTTCCCCATCGGCGGCGGCAACGCGACGCCCGAGGACCTGGAGGAGGAGCGCCGGCTGTGCTACGTCGGCATCACCCGCGCGCGCGAGCGCCTGTACATGACCTACGCCGCCACGCGCCGCCTGTTCGGCCAGGTGTACGCCAATCTCCCGTCCCGCTTCATCCTGGAGGCCAAGCTGTTCGGCCAGGCCGCGCGCGAGTCGCGCCCGTCCACCGCGCGCTTCGCCCCGACCGGCCCCGCGCCGGCGCCGGCGTTCGGCGCGCCGGCCAACGGCGGCCTGGCGTCGGTCCCGTCGGTGCGCGCGTCGGTCAAGGGCTTCAAGCTGGGCCAGCGCGTGAAGCACCCGACCTTCGGCCGGGGCGTGGTGGCCGACGTGTCCGGGACCGGGGAGACGATGAAGGTGACGGTCCGCTTCGACGACGGCCGCGTGGCCAAGCTGCTGACGCGCTACGCGCCCCTGGAGCCCGCATGAGCATCTCCGACGACGAGGTCCGCAAGATCGCCAAGCTCGCGCGCCTGCGGCTGGCCGACGACGAGGTTGCGCGCTACCGCGGCCAGCTGACCAAGATCCTGGACGCGATGACCGAGCTGGGCGCGCTCGACACCAAGGACGTCCCGCCGACGACCTCCGTTCTCGGCGTGTCCGACGTGACGCGCCCCGACGCGCCGGAGACGTTCGCCGGGCGCGAGCGCCTCCTCGACAACGCGCCGGACCGCGAGGGCCCCTACTTCAAGGTCCGCAAGGTCATCGCGTGAGGCCCGTCCTCCCCGCCCTGCTCGCCGCCGCGCTCGCCGTCCCGGCCGCGTCCGCCCCGCGCCCGGCCAAGGGCAAGGCCGTCAAGGCGCCGGCCAAGGCCGCGAAGGCCGCCGCGTCGAACGGGACGCCCGACGCGAAGGCCAGGAAGGAGCTCGCCGTCGC
The DNA here is from genome assembly GCA_016194625.1 of Elusimicrobiota bacterium. The sequence goes on from JACQBB010000056.1 coordinate 6,386, forward strand.
GGTGAGGCTGTATCACCGCCTCGACCTGCTCGGCGCGCTGGACCGCTTCGACGCCGCGCTCGAGGGCTACCCGTCCTGGAAGACCGCCGCCGGCCACCGCTCCGCCTGCCGCGCGACGCTCGGCGAGGCGGGGGGCGCCCGGTCCGACGCCGAGCTGGCCGCCAGACTGCAGCCCAACGACGCGATGTCCTACGCCGCGCGCGGCAAGGCGCGCCTGACCCTGAAGGATTATCCCGGCGCGCTGGCCGACTTCCGCGCCGCCGCCGAGGCCGACCCCGAGTCGGCCGACGCCGCGCTGGGCGAGGGCTCGGCGCTGTCGGCGCAGGGCAAGCTGAAGGAGGCGCTGAAGCCCCTGGACGAGGCCGTGCGCCTGGACCCCGAGTCCGCCGCGAGCCTGCTGATGCGCGGCTCGGTCAAGGACCGCCTGCGCGACTTCCGCGGCGCCGCCGAGGACTACTCGGCCGTGCTGGGCGTGAACTCCAAGTTCGCCTGGGCGCGCCTGTACCGGGGCAAGGCCCTGCGCGAGCTGAAGGACTACCGCGGCGCCGACACCGAGCTGTCCGGCTTCCTGGACGCCAACCCCGATCACGAGGACGCGGCGTACCTGCGCTCGAACGTGCGCTACCTGCTGGGCGACTACCGCGGCGCGGTGGCCGACCTGACCAAGGTGATCGCGCTGAACCCGCGCAAGGGCCTGGCCTACGTGAACCGCGGCCAGGCGCGCGCCGCGCTGGGCGAGAAGGCCGGCGCGCTGTCCGACCTGCGCAAGGCGCTGGAGCTGGACCCGTCGCGCCGCGACAAGATCCAGGCCGCGATCGACGGCCTGAACGCGGGCGGCGGCGACGAGGCCGCGGCCCCCGCGCCCGCGCCGCGCCGGCGCGAGCTGGAGGAGCCCGCCGCCGAGGGCCCCGCGACCGTGACGCTCGAGGAGCAGGGCGAGGCCCGCCCGCCGCGCCGCCGCAAGGCGCCCGCCGCCGACCTCGACGACGCCCCCGCGCCCGCCAAGGACATGCTGTCCGCCGCGCGCGTCGCCGAAGCCGTGAAGAAGGGCGAGCTGACCGCCGAGGCCGCCGCGAGGGCGGCGTTCGACCGCATCGAGAGGCTCGAGCCGACCGTGAAGGCCTTCCTCGCGGTCACCAAGGACGCCGCGCTCGCGCAGGCGCGCGCCGTCGACGAGAAGCGCAAGGCCGGCAAGGCCCTCGGCGCGCTCGCCGGCGTGCCCGTGGCGCTGAAGGACAACCTCCAGCTGGAGGGCGTCGAGACCACCTGCGCGTCCAAGATCCTGAAGGGCCACATCGCCGCCTACGACGCGACCGCGGTCGCGCGCCTGAAGGCGGCCGACGCGGTCTTCGTCGGCAAGACCAACCTCGACGAGTTCGCGATGGGCTCCTCGACGGAGAACTCCGCGTTCCAGAAGACCACGAACCCGTGGGACCCCGCGTGCGTGCCCGGCGGCTCGTCGGGCGGCTCGGCCGCGGCGGTCGCCGCGCGCTTCTGCGCGGTCGCGCTGGGAAGCGACACCGGCGGCTCGATCCGCCAGCCCGCGGCGTTCTGCGGCGTCGTGGGCCTCAAGCCCACCTACGGGACCGTGTCGCGCTACGGACTGGTCGCCTTCGCCTCGTCGCTGGACCAGATCGGGCCTTTCACCCGCACCGTCGAGGACGCCGCGCTGACGCTGTCGGTCATCGGCGGCCACGACCCGCGCGACTCGACCTCGGCCAAGCGCCCGGCCCCGGCCGTGCCCGCCGTCCCCAAGGACCTGAAGGGCGTGCGCGTCGGACTGCCCAAGGAGTACTTCATCGCGGGGCTGGAGCCCGAGGTGGAGAAGGCCGTGCGCGGCGCCGTCGAGACGCTGAAGTCGCTCGGCGCGACGGTCAAGGAAGTGTCTTTGCCGCACACCAAGTACGCGATCGCCAGCTACTACATCGTGGCGCCGTGCGAAGCGTCTTCCAACCTGGCGCGCTTCGACGGCATCCGCTACGGCTTCGTCGACCGCTCGGCCTCGACGCTGGAGGAGGTCTATGAGTTCACCCGCGGCGCCGGATTCGGGCCCGAGGTGAAGCGGCGCATCATGCTGGGCACCTACGCGCTCAGCTCGGGCTACTACGACGCGTACTACGCGAAGGCTCAGCGCGTGCGCACCCTCATGGGGCAGGACTTCAAGAAGGCCTTCGCCGAGGTGGACCTGATCGCCTGCCCGACCACGCCGACGCCGCCGTTCCGCTTCGGCGAGAAGACCGACGACCCGGTCGCGATGTACCTGTCCGACGTGTTCACCATCCCGTCGAACATGGCCGGCAACGCGAGCCTGTCGGTCCCGTGCGGCGTGTCGTCGCAGGGCCTGCCCATCGGCGTGCAGTTCGTGGCCGACCAGTTCGGCGACGAGCGCCTGCTGGCGGTCGCGCGCGCCTTCGAGGCCGCGCGGCCCTTCCCGACGCCGAAGTGAGCCGGAAGGAACACGCCGCGGGCGGGATTGTCGGGCGGGGCGGGAAGGTCCTGCTCGTGAAGGTGCGCGATCTGGAGGGGAAGGTTCTGTGGACCTTCCCGAAGGGCCATCTCGAGAAGGGCGAGCGCTGGATCGACGCCGCCCTGCGCGAGGTGGAGGAGGAGACGGGTTGGAGGTGCCGCAGTCTGGGGCGCCTGGCCGAGGTCCGCTACCGCTTCGAGCGGAAGGGGAAGCCCACGGCCAAGCGCGTGGTCTGGTACCGGATGGCGCCGGTCGCGCGCACGGGCAAGCCCGACGCCGACGAGATCCGCGCCGTGAAGTGGGTGCCGGCGGCGTCGGCCGAGAAGTCCTTGTCGTACCCGAGCGATCTGCGTCTGATCGCGCGATATAGAAGGAAGGCGTGACCGGACGCACCTGGCACGCCGGCTGGAAATAGGCCACACTAGGCGCTGGGACGGACTCCCGGCGAAGGACCCATGAAACAGTACGAGCTCATCATCGGACTCGAGGTTCACTGCCAGCTGGCGACCAAGTCCAAGCTGTTCTGCGCCTGCGCCACCGACGGCTTCGGCGCGCCCGCGAACTCGCGCGTCTGCCCGGTGTGCACGGGCCAGCCCGGCGTCCTGCCCGTGCTCAACAAGACCGCCGTCGAGCTCGCCTTCCAGGCGGCCCTGGCCTTGAACTGCAAGCTGGCCGCGAGCTCGATCTTCGCGCGCAAGAACTACTTCTATCCGGACCTGCCCAAGGCCTACCAGATCTCGCAGTACGACCAGCCGTTCTCCGAGCACGGCCGCCTGCTCATCCGCCCCAAGGGCGCCGCGCCCAAGACCGTGCGCCTGACGCGCATCCATCTGGAGGAGGACGCGGGCAAGCTGCTGCACTCGATCGGCGCCGAGGAGCTGGACTATTCTCTCGTCGACTTCAACCGCGGCGGCACGCCCCTCATCGAGATCGTCAGCGAGCCCGACCTCCGCGGGCCCGAGGAGGCCTACCGACCTCAACCGCGCGGGCATCCCGCTCATCGAGATCGTCTCCGAGCCGGACCTGCGCGCCTCCGAGGAGGCCTACGCCTACCTCACCGCCCTCAAGGAGGTCATCCAGTTCGTCGGCGCCTCGCGCTGCGACATGGAGAAGGGCGAGATGCGCTGCGACGCGAACGTCTCCGTGCGCCCGGTCGGCCAGGAGAAGTTCGGCACGCGCGCCGAGATCAAGAACCTGAACTCCTTCAAGAACGTGAAGGACGCCATCGAGTACGAGTTCCGCCGCCAGGTGGAGCTGGTGGAGTCCGGCGGCCGCGTCGTGCAGGAGACGCGACTGTGGAACGCCGACACCCAGGCCACCGTCTCCATGCGCTCGAAAGAGGACGCGCACGACTATCGCTACTTCCCCGACCCCGACCTGGTGCCGCTGACGGTCCCGGCGCAGAAGGCCGCGGCCCTGAAGGCCTCCCTGCCCGAACTGCCCGCCGCGATGCGCTCCCGTTTCGTCTCCGACCTGGGCTTGAGCGATTACGACGCCGAGGTCCTCACCAAGGACCGGGCCACCGCGGAGTTCTTCCAGGCCGCCGTGAAGGAGGCGCCGAAGGCGCCGAAGACCGTCGCGAACCTCATCGCCGGCGATTTCCTCGCCCGCCTCAACGCCGAGAACAAGGCGGCGGACTCGGCGCCGTTCCCTCCGGGCCACGTCGGCCGCCTCGCCGCGCTCGTGGACGGCGGCACGCTGTCCAGCAAGGGCGCCAAGGACGTGTTCGCCAAGATGTGGGAGACCGGCAAGGACCCTCAGGCGCTGGTCGCCGAGCTGGGGCTGTCCCAGGTCTCCGACGACGCGCAGGTCTTGGAGTGGGTCAAGCAGGCGCTGGAGTCCAACGCCAAGGCCGCCGCCGACCTGCGCGGCGGCAAGGACGCCGCGATCGGCGCCATCGTCGGCGCGGTGATGAAGCTCTCCAAGGGGAAGGCCAACCCCGCGCTCGTCAACAAGCTGATCAAGGAGGCCGTGAAGTCATGATGCGCTCCCCTCTGCTCGCCGCCCTGCTCGCGCTGGCGCCCGCCGCGCGCGCCTACGACCACATCAAGTTCCTGGAGCCGCTCAAGGGCCCCGACCTGGTCCGGCCCATCGCCGCCGCCTCCTCCGGCTCGCGCCTGTACGTGATCGACGAGAAGAAGGGCGCCCTGCTCGTGTTCGACGCGTCGGGAGCCCTGGTCAAGACCGCCGCCGTCTCGGGCGACAAGCCCGGCGCCCTGCGCGACCCGCGCGGCCTGGCCGTGGGCCCGTCGGGCAAGGTCTACGTGGCCGACACCGGAAACCACCGCGTGCAGATCTTCGACGCCGACGGCGGCTTCGTGTACGCGTTCGGCGAGAAGGGCTCCGAGCCCGGAACGGCAACGACTTCGCGGTGGACGCCTACGGCTTCCTGTACGTGCTGGCCGGCCGCGACGGCAAGGTCATCGAGGAGTCGCCCGAGGGCCTGCCCATCGGCAAGTTCGGCTCCTACGGCACCGGCGTCGGCCAGATGAAGAAGCCCGAGGGCATCACGGTCTCCCCGGACGGCGTCATCCTCGTCATGGACACCGGCAACTCCCGGGTCCAGCGCGTCGAGCTGTCGAACAAGCTCAAGACCGCGCCGCTGGCCATCAACACCGCGGCCAAGCTCTCGGTGACCGGCCCCTCGCGCTCGTGGCCCGTGACGGCGACGGCGCTGGCGGCCTACGGCGACTCGCTGTACGCCTACCTGCCGCAG
>JACQBB010000417.1 GCA_016194625.1 Elusimicrobiota bacterium
CTGCGCCGCGACCGCTTCCCGACCCTGCAGAGCCTGCGCGACTCGGACCAGGGCGGCGCGTTCAAGCACCTGATGTTCTCTCCGTCGGGCGCGGCCGAGCTCGCGGCGAAGGCCGAGGAGTACCGGCAGACGCAGCTGCGCCGCGGCTGGGTCGAGGTGAAGCTCAACAGCTTCGGCTTCGCCCGCGACGCGAGCGGCCGCGTGACCCAGCTCTACCGCACCGAGGACGACTTCTCGGCCCAGTCCCGCGCGTTCGACAACGCCGAGCGCGACCTGAAGCAGGCTCAGGCCGCGGCCGACGCGGCGCGGGCCGCGGCCGACCGCCTGAAGGCCGAGGACGCGCGCGCGCAGGCCGAGTTCGCCGCGGCGTCCGCCCGCTTCGGGGCCGAACGCGGACCGAAGGACAGCCCCGAGATGACGCGCGCCCAGAAGGCGGCGGCCGCGGAGCTGAAGGCGCTGCCCGGCGGCGACGGCCCGGAACGCGCGGAGTTCGACGCCGCGGTGCGCGAGCTCCTGTCGGCTCCGGACCGCGTGTCCGCGCAGAAGTCGCTCGACAAGGCGATGAAGGCGCGCCAGAAGATCGCCGACCGCTACCGCGAGGCGAAGGCGAAGGCCGTCAACGCGCAGACCGCGCTGGACGAGGCGAAGGCGACGCTCGACCACTCGAAGACCTGGCGCCTGTACCTGACCAAGGACCTGGACCTGTCGCTCGACGCGCAGGGGGCGGTCGTCGCGGCGTCGGCCGAGCCGAACCGCGGCGCCGGCGCGCTGGCGGAGTCGGTGCCGGGCGGCGCGGCCGTCGCGCGCCACCTGAACGGGCCGCTGGCGGCCGCGGTGCTCGACGCGCAGGGCCGCCTGGTCGCGGAGTACGCGACGCCCTCCGACGTGGACGCGGCCGCGCCGTCGTGGAAGCTGATGTCCTACGGCCTGAACGGCCAGGCCGACGCGCGGCTGGAGGGCGGCCAGGTCGCGACGAAGGTGCGCCTGAGCCACTACGAGGCGTCCGTCGGCGGCGCGAGCCTGCCGGTCCTGCTCTCCGAGCGCTACCTGATCGAGCGCCTGGACGCCAGCAAGTCGCGCCTGGGCACGGCGAACCACTGGTCGATCATGCCCTACAACTGGGGCAACATCGTCCTGGAGATCCCGCGCGGCATCGTGCAGGCCCCGATCGAGCTGATCGGCGGCCGCGACCCGAACTCCCAGCACTACCTGGGCCGGGCGGCGATGTACAAGACGGAGGGCGGGGAGACCGAGCACCACGGCTTCTTCCGCACCGCGCTGGGGTGGGTGGACGTGCTCGACCTGCTGCCGGACCCGGTCACGCGCTGGTACGACCCGAGCCAGTTCCCCGACGCGGTCAAGGTGGACGGCGGCACGCTCGCCCCCGGCCAGATCCTGGCCGACCGCTCGCCGCGCGACGCGCGTCCGAACGGCCGCGAGTACGACGTGAAGTTCGGCCAGGTCGCGATGACGCGCGAGGTGCGGCAGGCCGCCGAGGACCTGGAGGCGGCGCGGCAGCGCACGCTGGCCCGCTTCTACGGCGGCGTCGAGGACGTGACGCTGTCGGCGATGCGCGGCCGCGGCCATCTCGAGAAGGCGGCCGACGGCGGCGACGTCTGGGTCAGCGACTACCTGGACTCGTCGGTGCGCGTGAAGTCCGGCGACGTGACGGTCGGCGGCCGCACGGTCTCCGTCGTCGACCAGCGCCTGGAGAACGACCCGCTGCTCTCCGCCGACCCGGCCTCGGACGGCCGCGACGGGGCGACGGTGGTCGCCGCCGCGACGCCCAACGCGCTGTACGTGGACCGCGTCGAGCGCCGCACGCGCGTGATGCCCGGCGCGGCCGGCTACGAGCGCCAGGCGGCCGCGATGCAGGGCTACGACGCCCGCGTCGCCGACCGCGCGCGCAAGACGGCCGCCGGCCGCTCCGGCCTGGAGGCGGACCTGGCGCGCGCCGACAAGACGCTGAAGGGCGACCTGGCGCGCCGCGACAAGGTCGCCGCCGAGGAGCAGGCCCTCTGGGACCGCTGGCACCGCCTGGCCGAGCGCATCGGCGCCCAGCAGGCCCTGGAGCGCCGCATGGACGCGCTGCGCAAGCAGATCAAGGACATGAAGGACGAGCTCGCCTGGTGGGCGAACTACCAGCGCATGCTGGACGAGGCCGGCCGCGTCGGCCCCGTGATCCCCGGCTCGCCGAACGCGGCTCCCGGCGGCTTCTGGGCGCTCGTCCTGGCCCTGTTCGGCCTGGGCGCCCTGCTGGCGGCCGCCTGGCACGCCTGGCGCGAGCGCCTGGCGCGCGGTCCGCGGCCGGCTTGACTCCGCCGGTTATTTGCTAGACTCCGGGCGTGAACGCCTGGCTCCTGTCGGCGCTCCTGTGCGCGCCCGCCTCGGCGGCCGTCGTCGTCGAGGTCGCGGCCCCCGCGTCCCCGTCCGCGCCCGCCGTCCCGGGCGCCGCCGCGACGGGCCTGCCGGTCTCGGCGGTCCCCGGCGTCTCGGCCTTGGCGCCGTCGCTGGCTCCGGGCGCGGCGACGGTCTCCGCGTTCCCGGGCGCGGCCCCGAGCGTCGTGCGCCTGGCGCCTCCGGTCCGGGCGGCCGCGCCCGCCGCCGCCGCGTCCCTCGCCGCCCCGTCGC
>JACQBB010000462.1 GCA_016194625.1 Elusimicrobiota bacterium
CGGATGAGCGAGCCGCGCGAGCGCACGCGGTGGTAGGCCACGCCGATGCCGCCCGAGAACTTGGAGAGGAGCGCGATGTCGGTGTAGCGCTTGTAGATGGACTCGAGGTCGTCTTGCGGGCTGTCGAGCAGGTAGCAGGAGGACATCTGCGGGTGGCGCGTGCCCGAGTTGAAGAGCGTCGGCGAGCTCGGCATGTACTCGAAGCGGGAGATGAGGTTGTACATCTCCACGGCTTCCTGCACGGTCTCGGCGAGGCCGCAGGCGACGCGCATGAAGAAGTACTGCGGGGTCTCCAGGACCTCGCGGGTCTCCGGGTTCTTGAGCAGGTAGCGGTCGTACACCGTGCGCAGGCCGAAGTACTCGAAGAGCTCGCTGCGGGCGGGCTCGATCGCGTCGTTGAGCTTGCGCGAGTTGGCGGCCACGAACTGGCCGACCTTCTCGGCGATCAGGCCGTGGCGGACGCCCGCCGCGATGGACTGCGAGAACGAGTGGATGTCCTGGTTCTCGACCTCCTTGTGGATGTAGGTCGCCAGCAGGCGCGCCGCGAGGCGCGAGTACTCGGGCTCCTCGGCGATGAGGAGCGCCGAGGTCTGGATCGAGAGGTTGTCGAGTTCCTTCGTGGTGGCGCCGTCGTACAGGCCGCCGATGGTCTTCGTCGCGATCTTGAGCACGTCGACGTTCTCAAGACCCTGGCCGCAGCGCGCGACGGCGCGCACGATCTTGTTGACGTCGACGGGTTCGAGGGAGCCGTTGCGCTTGCGCACCTGCATCGTGGTGGCGTTCGCGTCCTCGTTGGCGTTTCCGGCGGGGGTGACAGGCGTGTTCGAGGGTGCCGTGTTCATCCTTTTCTCCGTGAATTTTGTAGCGTTGTCGTGCTCGGATCCGCGGCGCGGCCCGCGCGCGTTTTCGAGCAAGGGCAGTAGAATAACCGAAGATGTTTTTTTTGTAAAGACCCACGCGTACCTATATCGTTGGACAGGAGTTTCGAGTGCTTTTGAGTGTCATCTTTTCGAGTGTGCTTTTCGTCATTTCGGGCTGTCAGCGCGCGCCGGCGCAGGCGCGCGCGCTGCCCGACTTCGCGCTCACCGGCGTCACCGTGGACGGCGTCTCTCCGCTCGACCGCCGCGCGCTGCGCGGCCGCGCGTGGATCGCCGACTTCGTGTACACGCGCTGCTCGGGCCCGTGCCCGCTGCTGACCGCGCACATGGCGTCGCTGCAGAAGCGCGTGCCGAAGTCCGTCGGCCTGCTCTCGTTCACCGTGGACCCCGACCACGACTCGCCCGAGGTCCTCACGCTGTACGCGAAGAGGTTCAAGGCCGACCCGCAGCGCTGGTTCTTCGTCACCGGCGACAAGCCCGAGCTGGTCAAGCTCTTCCGCGACGGCTTCCAGATCGCCGTCGCCGAGGATCCCGACGCGCCCGCCGGACAGACCGTCGCGCACACGACCAAGTTCGTGCTGATCGACGGCGAGGGCCTGATCCGCGGCTACTACGACGGCGACGAGCTGGAGTCCCTCGACAAGCTCGCCAAGGACGCCGGCGGGCTCTAGCGCCGCGGGCGCAGGTGGAGGACGAGCGGGGCGAGGACGAGCGCGCCCAGCCAGGTGTGGATCGCGGCCGCGGCCGAGCGCGTCCCCGCGTCCGTCGCGTAGAAGAGGAACGGCACCGTCGCGATCACCGCGCCGAACGAGCCGACGAGGACCCAGCCGCTGCGCCGCTTCTTGCGCTGCGCCAGCACCGGCTCGATGTGCGTCTTCCACAGGTAGCCGACGATCGGCAGGAAGGCCAGGCCCGCGACCGAGTGCGCGTGCAGGACCGGGACCTTCCACGGCGACGGCTCGAGGCCGTAGCCCGCGTCGGCCTGGAACCAGCGGGCCAGGACCCAGACCGCGGCGCCGCTCGCGTAGATCGCGGCGGTCAGCCCGAGCAGGACGGCCTTGAAGCGGGGGGAGAGCTTCATCGTGCCGGGTTCAGGACGCGGTGGACCGCCAGCACGCGGCGCACCGCGCGCGTCACGACGTCGGAGGTGATGCTCGCTCCGGTGACGTTGCGCAGGCCGCGGCGCAGCATCAGCTCGTCGTCGAGGCGGCGGCCGCGCAGGCGGTCGAGCCAGCCGCGCGGCGCCATGTACTCGTCGGGCTCGGCGAAGGCCAGGACCTCGACGCTCCGGATCGTCGCGTCGGGCGCGACGACGATCATCAGCGCCTCGTTCATCGTCCGCACCTTGTGCGCGTCGAAGTAGGCGGTCCCCAGCGCCCCGGACGAGGAGGCGCCGACGTAATAGGTCCAGACCTTCGACGCGACGGGCGCGCCGGCGTCGCGCGACGCGGCGTCCAGCTGGGCGTCGGTCAGGTAGGCGGTGCGGCGCTCCACCTTCGCCCCGGAGGGGAAGGCGACCGCGAGGGCCTGCTCCTGTGTGAGGAGGACCTTCGCGGCGGCGGCTCCTGGGACGGCGGCCGCCGCCGCGAAGGAGAGGATCAGAAGATGAAGCCGACGCCGAAGTTCCATTGGTTGACGCCCGTGCGGGCCTGGTTGCGCTTCCACTGCTGGTCGAGCTTCAGCGCGACCCGCGAGACGGGCTTGTAGGTCAGGCCGAGGGTGTACTCGACGCGGCTGTTGGCGGGGTCCTTCGCGTAGCCGTCCGGCACCCGCCACTGCGTATCATAGCGTTCGTAGCGGACGAAAGGCGAGAGGGCCTGGCCGCCCGCCTTCGGGAACAGCGAGAGCACGTCGAACGCCGCCTCGGCGTAGCCGCCGAACAGGCGCCGGCCGACCGACTGGTTCCCGGTGAAGCCCTGGGCGACGTTCAGGTCGCCGGCGTTGCCGACCGTGCCCTCGGCGTACAGCGCGCGCACGGAGGCGCCGCGCCAGGCCGCCTCGCCGTGCGCCTCCCACAGCGTCACCGGGACGGTCGCGCCGGAGTTCACGCGCGCGGCGCGGCCCAGGTACAGGCCCGCTCCGGCCTTCACGCCCTCGACGACGGTCAAGTCCGCGCGCGACGCCCAGGCGAGGTCGTCGGCGGGGCTGTTCGTGCCCTCGGTCCGGCCGCCGCGCAGGCCGTTGGCGGCGGTGAAGCCGTCGGCGTCCGGGTCGGTGGACTTGGCGCCGGTCAGCGACGCCAGCGCGTAGGTCCGGTAGGCGAGCGGGCCGGCCTCGCCGAACACGCCGACGCCGTTCTCGTGCCAGGTCGAGGGGATGATCGTCTGCTCGACGCTGGGCCGGTTCACGCCGTGGAACGCGGTCGGCTCGTGCAGCTCGTTGACGAGCCCGAGCGGGACGATCACGTGGCCGACGCGCGCGCCGAGCGCCTTGAACGGCCGGTACTCGAGGTAGGCCTGCTCGACGGCCGCCTCGCCGCGGGCCTCGGAGCCCTCGCCGGTGCCGCCGTGCTCGAACTCGAACTCCGAGTTCAGCAGGAGCGTGTCGGTGAACTTGTAGCCGGCGTACAGCACCATGCGCTGGAGGTCGGACTGCTTCTTGAGGCCGGAGGCGTCCCCGTTCTGCTTCGCGCGCGACGGGGCCTTGAACACGAACTCGCCGTAGCCGCCGAGCGAGACCTTGTCGAGGGCGGAGCCGTACACCTTCGACGCCGACGGGCTGAGGCCGGGCTGGGCGGGGACGGCGGACGGAGCCTCGGCGGCGGCGCCGAGACGCAGCTTCTCGAGCTCCGAGGTCAGCGCGTCGACCTTCCTCTCCAGCTCGCCCAGGCGGGCGGCGGGTGCGTCCTGAGCGCGGACGGGCGCCGCGGCGAACAGCGCGGCGGCGGACAGCAGTGCGGCGAGGGGACGGTTCATCGGGATTCTCCTTTATAAGACGGGTTTTCGGTGAAGAACGATCGTCCCGGGAAAGAAGGGGGAGTCTTTCCCAGGACGAAAAGGGCGGTGGACCAGGCGTCGGCCTCGGTCGCGGTGGGCAGGACGGCGGTCGCTTGGAGCGTGCGCCGGACGGGCCGGCCGTCGAACGGCGAGACGATGTGGCCGGGCCGCTCGGAGTCGCCGGAGGTCGACACGGACCCGGCCGTCAGGGCGATCGGGCCGCTCCGTCCCGGGACCGCGACGCTCCACTCGCCGCCGCCGGCGGGGGCGCCGAGCACGAGGATCTGTCCGCCGAAGTTCATCCGGGCGCGCACGACGCCGCGCGCGCGCAGGACCGCGGCCGCGCGGTCGAGGGCCCAGCCCTTGCCGATGCCGCCGAAGTCCAGCCCCATCCCGGCCTTCGGCAGCTCGATCGCGCGGGCCGCGGGGTCGAGGCGGACCCGGGCCCAGCCGACGAGCGGCAGCGCCGCCGGCCCGCGCTTCTCCAGCGGGAGCACGGTCGGGTCGAACGCCCCGCCGGTCGCGCGGGCCAGGCGCAGCGCCGCCTCGGTCTGCGCGTACAGCTCGGGCGAGGCGCGGAACGGCCCCTTGCCGGCGGCGGCGTTGAGGCGGTTCAGCTCGCTGTCCGGCTTGTACAGGCTGAGCACGCGGTCCCAGCGGTCGATCTCGTCGAACGCGGCGGCGGCGGCGGCGTCCGCGTCCGGTCCGCCCGAGGCTTCGATCGAGCACATCGTGCCCATCAGCCAGCGCATGCGCGCGGTCTCCGCGGCGGCGGGCGCGGCGGCGAGGAGCGCGGCGGCGACGAGCGTCTTATTGAGATTCATTTTCAACAAGGACAGGATAGCACGGGTCCTTATTGAAATGCAATATCAATAAGCGTCCGGGCGAAAAAAAGAGGGCCCGCCTCGCGGCGGGCCCTCGTCCTCCGTCGGCGGTCAGACGCCGAGGCGGTTGATGATCTTGTCGAAGTCCTCGGGCGGGTACGCGCCGCGCAGGGGGACGCCGTTGATCAGGAAGCCGGGCGTGCCGGTGAAGCCGAACGACTTGGCCTCCTTCACGTCGGCCTCGATCTTGTCGGCGACGACCTTGCTCTCCGCGTCCTTGGCGGCCTTCGCGACGTCCAGGCCCAGCTCCTTGACGGTCTTCTTGAAGAAGTCCTCGCCGAGCTGCCCCTGGTTCTCGAACATCTTGTCGTGGAAGACCCACGCCTTGTCGGGGGACTGCAGCGCGACCGCCTCCTGCCACTTCGCGGCCGGCAGGGCGAACGGGTGGATCGCGACGAGCGGCAGGTGCTTGTAGACGAAGCGGACCTTGGCGCCGTACTTCTGCCGGACGGCCTCGACGACCTGGAAGCCGCGGCCGCAGTAGGGGCACTGGAAGTCGGAGTACTCGACGAGCGTGATCGGGGCGTTCTTGTCGCCGCGGACGCGCGTCTTCTCGTCGATGACGGGCTTGAAGGGGTTCTTGTAGGCCGCCTCCAGCTCGGCCTTCTCCTTCTCCTCCTCCTCCTTCTGCTTCTTCGCCTGATAGTCGCGCTGGGCTTCCATCATCAGCTCGAAGAGGGCGCCCTTGTCGGCCTTCTTCAGGGCGCCGATGACCAGGTCGGGGTTCGCGTCGAGGGCCTTCTTGAGCTCGTCCCGGCTCACGGCGGCGGCGGCCGGCGCGGCGACGAGGACGCTGAGGACGGCGGCGAGGGCTCGGTTCATGAGGGTCTCCTGTTCAGAAGGCTGAGGATATCATTTTCGACCGCGCGGGCGTCCAGGGGGCCGACGTAGCGGCGGGCGATGGTCCCGTCGGGAGCGATCAGGAAGGTCGTCGGGAGCATCCGGACGGCGTAGGCGTCCATCGTCCGGCGGTCGGCGTAGAGCAGCGGGTAGTTCAGGCCGTGGGCGGCGGCGAAGGGGGGGACGACCTTCGCCGCGTCGTCGTCCACGCTGACCGAGAGGAGCTCGAAGCCGTCCGTCGCGGAGCGCTCCTGGAGGGCCCGCAGCGCGGGCAGCTCCTCCTTGCAGGAGTCGCACCAGGTCGCCCAGAAGTTCAGGACGACGACGCGGCCCTTCTTCGACGAGAGCGAGAC
>JACQBB010000463.1 GCA_016194625.1 Elusimicrobiota bacterium
GATAGAGCGGTCATCGTTCAGGTTCCATGAAAACCTATCGTAAGCGCTCCGGATTACCCAGCCTCCGTTGGTTCCGCGGGTCTTGTTCGCACGGAGATCGGAGAACACCGCATCGAGACCGCCGAAATCCTCCTTTCCGATCATTTCCCCGATGCGCCGGCCCAACGGGAAATCCAAATACTCCCCGTCCACCGATTTTGCCTGCTCTTCGATGTCGCCGATGGGGACATCCTTCAGATCGCCCATCTCGTCGAGGGCCTCCGCCATCTTCGCGTCGATCCGATCGGGATCGCCGTCGAGCGGGAGGCGCTCCATCATACCGTTGGCCTTGAAGACTTCCACGAAGGAGCCGTCCTTAAGGCGGTAATCCTTGGCCGATCTCTCGTCTTCTAGTTCCATGTAGGAGAGGAGGCGATGCCGTGGAAAATCGGATTTCTCGCGCCGCTCCGAACTTCCCCGCAGGTCGCGCGGGACGAAGAATAGACAGAAAGCAGTCTCGCGGTAACGCTCGTTCAATCCCCTCAGTTCCGCGGCAATCGCGTCCGCGCCGGGGCCGGAGGAGCGATATAAGGCCAGGAAGATGGGTCGAGCCCGACAGCGGCCGAGAAGTACCGGCCACTCGCTACCGAATTCCTGGAGACGGAGATTATCCGGCAAAGGCGATTGACTGTCGAACGGTGTGTCGAAGTCCTTCCGTTTGACCGAGATTCCCTGGACCTGGAAACCCGCCGGCGGCTTGAATAGGTCGGGCTCGAACGGTTGGCGCCGCTCGTATCGGAGATAGTCGACGGTGAGGTTACGGCCCTCCCGTTCGAGGGTCAGCCGCTTCGGGGCGCGTTCCTTCAAATCGATATAGAGCGTCCCATCCACGCCCTGCATCCGGATCCGGAAGACCGCACACTCCCGCCCGTCGATCTCCTCGTGCTTTCCGCGAGAGGCCTCGTGCTCCTTGAAAAATTCCATCTCATAACCGTATTCGAGATCGTGTGCCCCGCTGATCCCAGCCAGCGGGTAGATCGGGAGGTGCGCCGATTGCGGATCGCTCGGGCCACCGAGGCGGGTCGCGCGCCGGCCCCCGAAGTCGAGGACGTAGGCGTAAGGGGCTGAGACCAAAGTGACGGCCCCCCCCATTCCGCCGATTTGGAACTGGGCGCGCGCGAACTCATTCCCCGACCGCCATACCTTTTGGATCCCTTGCGTCAGCTGCGCCGGGACGCCGACTCCGCTGAGTTGGTATTCGATGTAGGTCTGGTGGTCGGGAAGAACGTGCTCCGCGTCAGAGTTGCGGCACAGCAGCGCCGACGCGATCAGAAGGAGCGGCCGGATCTTCATGCGCGAAGAAGTGTAAGACCGGAAGCGGTTCCGCGCAAGTCCCAAAAGAGAGCGGCCCGGCTCTTTCGAGCCGGGCCGCGTCTTCGTCCGGACGTCTGCTTACTTGCGCGCCGAGCCGTTCAGGGCCGCGACCTTCGCGCCCGTGATGACCTCGTCGATGATGCCGTAGGTCTTGGCTTCCTCGGCGGACATGTAGTTGTTGCGCTCCATGTCGCGGTTGATCTTCTCGAAGGCCTGGCCGGTGTGCTTGGCCATGATCTCCTCCAGGATCTTGCGCGTGTGGGCCATCTCCTTGGCCTCGACGATGATGTCGGTGGCCTGGCCGGAGATGCCGCCCACCAGCGGCTGGTGGATCATGATGCGGGAGTTCGGCAGGGCGTAGCGCTTGCCCTTGTTGCCCGCGGCCAGGATGACCGCGCCGAAGCTCATCGCCATGCCCATGCAGATGGTGGTGATCGGCGACTTGATGAACTGCATCGTGTCGTAGACCGCCAGGCCGGCCGTGACCATGCCGCCGGGGCTGTTGATGTAGAGGTTGATGTCCTTGGTGTTGTCGTCCGAGTCCAAGTAGAGGAGCTGGGCGATGAGGGTGTTGGCGGAGTCCGTGGTGAACTCGCCTTCGTAGCCGCCGACGAAGATGATGCGGTCCTTCAGCAGGCGGGAGTAGATGTCCCAGGACATGACGGAGCCCTGGGTCGCGCGCTCGATGACGGTGGGGATCAGGTTCATGCGGCCATTCAAGCAAATGGGCCGCGGCCTCGCAAGCCGGCCCGCTGGCGCCTCGCAACGCGATTTCCTATGCTCCCGGCATGACCCCCGCCGCCAAGGAGCCCGCCCTTCCCGGCTACGCCGGCACCGCCGGCCTCAACATGTGGGAGGCCGACGCGGACCTGCGCGACGCGGTGCTGCATCGCCTGACCGACCGCGCGTCCGTCGCGCGCTTCCGCGAGTTCGGCGGCCTGGTCGGCGGCCGGCTGGGCGCGATGATCGAGACGGCGCACCGCCCGGAGAACCTCCCCCGCCTCGTCGACAAGCCCGTCGGCGGCGAGCGCGTCCCGGCGGTCGAGTACTGCCCCGAGCAGGTCGAGGCGCGGCGCGCGCTGGCGCGCGCGATCTACGGCACGCCGGGGCTGCCGCTCGTCGAGCGCATGACGCTGGCGGTGCTGTCGAACTACGCGGGCGAGGGCGGGATCACCTGTCCGCTCGCGATGACCGAGGGGCTGATCGGCCTGCTGGAGAAGCGCGGCACGCCCGCGCAGAAGGCGCTGCTGCCGAAGCTGCGCTCCGACGACCCGGACTGGGCGGTCACCGGCGGCCAGTTCGTCACCGAGCGCCAGGGCGGCTCCAACGTCTCCGCCAACGAGACGCTCGCGCGCCCGGACGGAGACGGCGCCTACGCGCTGACCGGGACCAAGTGGTTCTGCTCGAACCCCGGCGAGGCCTGGGTGACGACGGCGAAGGTCGAGGGCACGAATTCCATCGGTCTCTTCCTGATGCTGCGCCGCCGCCCCGACGGGCGGCTGAACGGCCACCGGATCCTGCGCCTCAAGCCCATCGGCGGCACGCGCGGCAAGGCGACGGTCGAGGTCGAGTTCGCGGGCGCGCGCGCCGAGCTGATCGGCAAGGCCCGCGAGGGACTGGCGATCCTGGTCGACGAGATCCTATCGGTGTCGCGCCTGCACGTGGCCGCCGCCGCGCTGGGCTTCGGCTCGCGCGCGCTTCTGGAGGCCGAGACCTTCGCCGCCTGGCGCGAGGCCTACGGCCGCCGCATCGCCGACATGCCGACCGTGAAGGCGCGCCTGATCCGCATGCGCCGCGAGCGCCGCGGGATGCTGACGGCGTTCTACGCGGGCGTCGAGGCCGTCGCCGCCGGCGCGCCCGAGGCCGAGGCGCTGGTCCCGCTGCTCAAGGTCGAGGTCTCGCGCCGGGCGACCTTCCTGGTGCGCGAGGCCCAGCTGCTGATCGGCGGCCACGGCATCCTCGACGACTTCTCGCCGTTGAACCGCCTCGCCGACGACGCGATCGTCAACGAGATCTGGGAGGGCACCCATCCCATCCTGTGCGGCCACGCGACGAAGGCCCTGCGCCGCCCGCGCGTGCTGGAGGCGTTCCTGAAGCGCGCGGCCGACGCCGCGTTCGCCGGCGAGCTCGCCGCCCGCGTGCGGGCCACCCGCGCCCTGAGCGAGGACGAGCGCGGCCTGCAGGACGAGACCCTGGTCCAGCTCGCCTACGACCTCGTCGCCGGAGACTGACCCTCATGACCGAGTTCGACCCTCACGCGTTCACCGCCTCCTCCCGGCAGACCTGGAGCGACGCGGCGCCGCGCTACGACAAGCTGTCCGCCGCGCTGTTCGGCCCGCTCACCGAGGAGTTCATCGCCTGGGCCGGCATCCGCAAGGGCTGGCGCGTGCTGGACGTCGCGACCGGCCCGGGCCTGGCGTCGCGGGCCGCCGCGCGCCGCGCCGGCGAGACCGGCTCGGTGCTCGCGACCGACCTGGCCCCCGGGATGATCGAGCTGGCCGCGGCGCGCGCGCCCGAGAAGCGCGCCGCGCCGATCGAGTGGCGCGTGATGGACTCGCAGGCGCTCGAGGTCCCGCCCGCGTCCTTCGACGCGGTGATCTGCCAGCTGGGGCTGATGCTCTTCGCGCTCCCCGACGCCGCGCTGGCCGGGATGGCGCGCGCGGCCAAGCCGACCGCGCCCGTCGCCTGCCTGGTCCAGGGCCGGCGCAGCCACATGCTGTTCACCGCGCTGGTGATGGACGCGATCGTCTCCCGCGCGCCGCACATGCGCGCGCCGAAAGGAGCGCCGACGCTGTTCGCGTTCGGCCCCGACGGCGTCCTGGAGGAGCACTTCTCCCGCGCCGGCCTGCACGAGATCGTCACCAAGCGCCTGACCGGCGCGTTCCGCTTCAAGACCCCCGAGGAGTACTGGACGACGATGGTCGAGGGCTCCGGCCGCACGCGCGCGATGCTCGACGAGCTGGCGCCCGAGACGCTCGCGAAGGTGCGGGCCGACGTGCTGCGCCGCGCCGGCAAGCGCAAGCGCGGCTCCTTCATCGAGATCCCCTACGAGTTCGCGATGGCCCGCGGCCACGCCCCGAGGCCCCGGTGAGCCCCTCCCGCTACGAGGCGAACATCGCCGCCCAGCCCGCGCTGGTGAAGGCCGCGCTGACCGCGCCCGCGCCGAAGTGGCTCAAGCCCCCCCGCGGCCGCAAGGTCTTCTTCGTCGGCGTCGGCACCAACCACCACGCCGCGCGCCTGGCCGCCTGGCTGTGGAGCGGCGCCGGCTACGACGCGCGCGCCGTCCACGCGCACGACTTCGTGTCGCGCCCGTACCGGCTGTCGCGCGGCGACCTGGGCGTGTTCCTGTCCCACCGCGGCGGGAAGTCCTACACGGTGAAGGCCGAGGCGATGGCCCGCCGCGCCGGCGCCGAGACCGCGATCGTCACCGCGAAGGGCAGCCCGTGGAAAGGGCCCCGCCGCCTGGAGACCGGCCCGCTCGAGGACACCGGCGCGTTCACGCAGTCGTTCACGACCACGATGGCCTGGCTGCTGCGCTGGGCCGGCGAGCCGTCCCTGCTCGCCCCGTTCGCGCGTCTGGAGGGCCACCTGGACGCCGGCCCCGCGTTCCCCGCCGTGCGCCACGACGACGACGTGGTGTTCGTCGGCGACGGCCTGCGCGAGTGGGTCGCCTGCGAGGCGGCCCTCAAGGTCCAGGAGACCGCGTACCTGCGCGCGCGCTCGTTCGGCCTGGAGGAGTTCCTGCACGGGCCGCAGGTGTCCGTCGGCGCGGGCTCCGTCGTCGTCGGCTTCTCCAGCCCGCGCGAGAAGCGCTGGGCCGCCGCGCGCGCCTGGCTGCGCGCGGTGCGCGTCCCCCTCGCCGAGGTGCGCTCGGACGACTGGCTCCAGCAGGTGGTCTGGGGCCAGCGCTTCGCGGCCGCCGCGTGCCGGCGCCTCGGCATCGACCCGGACCTGATCCGGACCGACGACCCGCGCTACCGCCGCGGGCGCGCCGCGCTCTCGCTCGGCCTGCCCTGAACCCATGCCCTCGAAGAACGTGACCGACAAGCTGGTCTTCCAGATCAAGGCCGAGTTCCTGAAGGCGCTCGCGCATCCGGCGCGCCTGGAGATCATCGACTACCTCCGCAAGTCCGAGGCCTCGGTCGGCACCATGGTGACCGACCTCGGCGTCGAGCAGTCCGCCCTCTCGAAGCACCTGGCGCTGCTGCGCCAGGCCGGCATCCTGGCCTCGCGCCAGGAAGGGGTCACGGTGTACTACGCGATCCGCGACCGCGACATATTCCTCGTGCTGCGCCCCATCGCCGAGATCCTGCGCAAGAAGCTCGAGGAGAGCCGCGCCGTGCTGGACCGCCTCGCGAAGGGCTGAAGGGCGGGACGCGCCTCAGGCGCAGAGCGCGCCGAACTCCGCGACCCGGGCGTCGACGAAGGCGTAGTCGGCGGCCGTCGGAGCGCCGCCGCGGCCCGCCAGCTCCCGCGCGCGACGGGCCAACGCCCAGCGCAGGGCGTCGTCGGTCCCCTCGATCAGGCGCAGGCCGCGCGCGTCGCGCAGCAGGCGCTCGGCGGGCTCGGGCGCCTCGCCGCGCGCGCGCTGGGAGTCCGCGGTCTCGTAGCCCCGGCCGCCGCGCAGTTGGACGGCCAGGTCGGCGGCCTCCCACGCGGCCGACGCCGCGAACAGCTTCGCCAGCGCCGACTCGGTCCGCAGGTCGCGGCCCGCGTCGGCCCGGGCGGCGCAGCGCGCGCTGACGCCGGCC
>JACQBB010000464.1 GCA_016194625.1 Elusimicrobiota bacterium
GATGGTCTTGGAGATCGCGAGCGCGAGCTCCTCGGGCTCGACGTGCTTGGTCAGGTAGTCGAACGCGCCCTCCTTCATCGCGGCTACGGCTGTGTCGATGGAGCCGTGGCCGGTGATGACGATCACCCCGGTCTCGGGCTGGCTGGACTTCACCGCGGCGACGACCTGCAGGCCGTCGCCGGAGCCGAGGCGCAGGTCGGTGACGACCGCGTCGAAGATCTCCTTCTCGACGCGGGCCACGCCCGCGTGGGCGGTCTTCTCGGCGTCCACGCGGAAGCCGCGGCGCTTGAGCTCGAGCGCGAGCAGCGCCGCCTGGGAGGCGTCGTCTTCGACGAGCAGGATCCTTTTTTCGTCCATGGTCATCCTTGGGAGGTGGGCAAGAGAACGGTGAACGAGGCGCCCTTCCCGGGGGCGCTCTCGACTTCGATGCGCCCGCCGTGGGCGCGCGCGATGCGGTCGGCGATCGCCAGGCCCAGGCCGGTGCCGTGCGACTTCGTGGTGCGGAACGGCTCGAACAGGTGCTCGCGCGCCGACGCCGAGATGCCGGGCCCGTCGTCGGAGACGCGCACGAACGCGTGCTTGTCCGCGACGCCGGTGGAGACGACGATGTGTCCGGCCCCTTCCAGGGCCTGCGCGGCGTTCAGCGCGATGTTCCAGACCACCTGGCGGATCAGGTCGGGGTCGAACGTGAACGGACGCAGGTCGCGGTCGAGCTTGGTCTCGATGCGCACGCCGCCGGAGCCGTCGCCGGCGACGATGCGGATCACGTCCGAGGCCAGCGCGTTGAGGTCGGCGCGCTGCAGCTTCAGCGGGCGCGGGCGCGCGTAGGACAGGAAGTTGGTCAGCGTCTCGTTGAGGCGCGAGCTCTCGTCGCGCAGGATCTTGAGGATGAGCTCGCGGTCCTCGGCGGGGAGGGCGCCGCCGGCGAGCTGGCGCGCGGCCATGACGATCGAGCCCAGCGGGTTGCGGATCTCGTGGGCGACGACGGCGGCCATCTGCCCGAGCTGGGCGAGAGCCTCGCTCTGCGCGACGCGCTCCTGCAGGCGCCGCAGGTCGCCGACGTCGGTCGCGTTCGAGACGTAGCCCACGATGTCCCCGCGCTCGTCGCGGACGCTGGTGATGGTCAGCACGACCGGGATCTCGCGGCCGTCCTTGGCCAGGTTCACCAGCTCGCCGCGCCAGAACCCGATCCGGGGGTCCAGGATGCGGGACCACATCTCCTTGTAGGTCTCCGCGGTGGTGCGCCGCGAGCGCAGGATGCGCGGGTTCTGGCCGATGGCCTCCGCGCGCGACCAGCCGTAGTGCGCGACGAAGGCGTCGTTGACGTCGCGGATGGTCCCGTCGCGGCCGCAGTAGAACTGCGCGTCGTTCGAGCGCTGGAAGGCCTGGTACAGCGTCAAGGCCATCTCGTGCTCGTCCTGCGCGGGGGGGCGGGGCTTCGGCGTGGCCATTATGTTGCTATTATCTCTGTTGACTCGCGAACCTTCGAGCGGGGACATTCTACCCCTTCATGAGCGCGACGACAATCCTATGAAACAACACCTCGGCCTGCGCGTGGAGCAACGTCTGGCGATCCTCGGCCGCCTGCGCATGGCGGATTGGATCGAGATGCCTGAGCGCGAGTTCGCCCGCGAGGTGGAGCGCGTCGAGAAGGACCCGCTCTTCAAGAAGCTCTATTTCGGCGCCCCGGGACTGCCGTCCGCGATCCGCCGCCGCCGCTGG
This sequence comes from Elusimicrobiota bacterium, assembly GCA_016194625.1. The sequence continues at coordinate 1,723 of JACQBB010000464.1, forward strand.
CCCGGCGGCAAGATCTCCGGCAGCTTCTACGACGTCGACGAGTCCCGCGTCGCCGCCGGCGAGCGCGTGGACGTCGAGGGCCGGCTGGACGCGCGCAAGGACGTGACCGCCCTCATCCGCAAGATGGGCCGGCCGGCTTTCGAGCGCTACTTCCTGCAGGCCGAGGAGGCCGCGACCCTTCCCGAGATCGCCAAGCGCACCGGGCTGACCGAGGACGAGGTCGGACGCGTCCACGAGCTGCTGCTCGAGATCGGCGCCCAGGCGGAGTTCGCGGGCGCCCCCAAGACCGCGGCCGCGGCGCGCGGCTCGACCTGCCTGGCCCGCCTGACGCTGGACGGCGGCAAGCCCGGCTTCGAGTTCCTGGCGCCGTACTGGGCCCGCGGCCTGTACCAGGTCCGCTACGACGACCTGGAGTCGTGGAAGCACTCGGGCACGCTCGACGGCGAGGAGCGCCGGCGGCTGCGCCACCTGCTCAAGCGGCTGGAGACGCTGAACCTGCGCCAGAGCACGATCTTCCGCATCTTGGAGGCGCTCGGCGTCATCCAGTCCGACTACCTGCGCTCGCGCCGCCCCGAGGACGTCCGCCCGGTCAGCCTGCGCCTGCTCGCCCGGCGCCTGCAGCTGGCGCCGAGCACCGTCAGCCGCGCTCTCGCGCACCGCACCGTGCGCCTGCCGTGGGGCGTCGAGGTCCCGATGATCGCCCTCGTCCCGGGCCAGCGCCACGTCCTGAAGGACATCCTGGGCTTGTGGATCGCGTCCGATCCCAAGCAGACCGACGCCGCTCTCGCCGGACGCCTGAAGAAGGAGCGCGGCATCTCCGTCTCGCGCCGCACCGTGAACGCGGTGCGGCACGTGCTCGGCCAGGAGGGGGCGCCGTCCTGAGCGAGCCCATGTTCAAGAGGCTGCCGACGGCCCGCGATCTGATGCGCCCCGTCGCGTTCGTCCTCCGCGAGTCCGACGACGCGTGGACGGCGTCCCGCCGCCTGTTCGAGAGCGGCCAGACCGGCGTGCCGGTGCTGAACGCGGAGGAGAAGCTGGTCGGCGTCATCTCGCAGGCCGACCTGGCCGCGTACCTGCGCGAGAGCTCCCGCGCCGCGCAGGACTTCTACGCCGAGCCCGACCGCGACCCGATCCCCGCGCGGCCCTCGGCCACCGTCGGCCAGCTGATGTCGCGCGTCATCATCCAGGTCCCCGAGGAGATGACGCTCGACGAGATCGAGCGCCACATGCTGCGCCGCCGCGTGCAGCGCGTCCTGGTCGCGCGCGAGGACGGCGTCCTCGGCGTGATCACCGCCATCGACCTCTTGCGCGCCCGCTAGCCGCGGGAGGAGGAGCCGTGGAGCCGCCGCGCCCGACGTGGCACCGGACGACCCCCGAGGAGGCGCTGGCCGCCCTGGGGACCTCCCGCGCCGGCCTGTCCGACGACGAGGCCGCCCGCCGCCTCGCCCTGAACGGGCCGAACCGCGTCGAGGAGGTCCGCGCGCGCGGCTCCTTGGCGATCCTCCTCGGCCAGTTCGCCGACGTCCTCGTGCTGATCCTGCTGGCCGCCGCGGCGCTGTCCGCGGCCATCGGCGACCCCGGCGACGCCGCCGCGATCGCCGCGATCCTGACGCTGAACGCGGCGATCGGCTTCGCGCAGGAGCGCCGCGCGGAGAACGCGATCCTCGCGCTCCGGGCGATGTCGGCGCCGACGGCCTCCGTCCTGCGCGGCGGAGCGCCGCGGACCGTGCCCGCGGCGGAGCTGGTCGTCGGCGACCTGGTCGCGCTGGACGCGGGGGCGATCGTCCCCGCCGACCTGCGCCTGCTCGAGACCTCGCGTCTGAGCGTGGACGAGTCCGCGCTCACCGGCGAGTCGGTCGCCGTCGAGAAGTCCGCGGCGGCCGAGGCTCCGGAGGACGCGCCGCTCGGCGACCGGGCGAACATGGCCTACGCGGGGACGGTCGTCGCGTCGGGGCGGGGCGCGGGGGCGGTCGCCGCGGTCGGGATGGACACCGAGCTGGGGCGCGTCGCGCGCCTGCTCGAGCGCACCGAGCGCGTGGCCACGCCGCTGCAGAAGAAGCTGGCCGACTTCGGCCGCCGCCTGGCCGTCGTCGCGCTGAGCGTGTGCGCGGCCGTGTTCGCCGCGGGCCTGCTGCGCGGCGAGCCGCCGCTGGCGGTCCTGCTGACCGCGGTGAGCCTGGCCGTCGCCGCGGTCCCCGAGGCTCTGCCCGCGGTCGTGACGATCGCGCTGGCGTTGGGCGCGCTCAAGATGGCGCGGCGCCGGGCGCTGGTGCGCCGTCTGCCCGCCGTCGAGGCGCTGGGCGCGGTCACCTGCATCTGCTCCGACAAGACCGGGACGCTGACCCAGAACCGGATGCGCGCGGAGGCCCTGTCGTGCGCGGGGGAGACGGCGGCGCGGCCGGGCGCGGGCCCGGCGTGGGCGCGCCTCGTCGAGGCGCTGGCGCTGTGCGGAGACGCGCGCGCCGACGCGGAGGGGCGCCTCGTCGGCGACCCGACCGAGACGGCGCTGCTCGCCGCGGCGGCGTCGGCCGGCGCCGACCCGGCGGGGCTCGCCGCGCGCCTGCCGCGCGTCGCCGAGGTCCCGTTCGACGCCGGGCGGCGGCGGATGACGACCGTCCACCGCGCCGCGGACGGGCGCGGCGCGTCGTTCACGAAGGGCGCCGTCGAGGGCGTGCTGGCGTGCTGCGTCGACGCGCTGACCCCCGACGGCTCGGGCCCCCTCGACCGCGCCGCGGTCCTGCGCGAGGCCGAGCGCCTGTCCGCCGACGGCCTGCGCGTGCTCGCCTTCGCGTCCCGCGATTGGCCGGCGCCGCCGGCGGCGGAGGACGCCGAGGCGGGGCTGACCTTCGTGGGGCTGGCGGGCCTGCTCGACCCGCCGCGGCCGCGGGCGCGCGAGGCCGTGGCGACCTGCCGCGCGGCGGGCATCCGCACGGTGATGATCACCGGGGACCACCCGCTGACCGCGGCCGCGATCGCGCGCCGGCTGGGCATCCTGGAGGACGGCGGCGGGACGCTGACCGGGCCGGAGCTGGAGGCGCTGTCGCTGGCCGAGCTGCGCGCGCGGGCGCGCGGAGTCAGCGTGTACGCGCGCGTCGCGCCGGAGCAGAAGCTCAAGATCGTCACCGCGCTCCAGGAGGACGGCGAGATCGTCGCGATGACCGGCGACGGCGTCAACGACGCTCCCGCGCTGCGCCGCGCCGACATCGGCGTCGCGATGGGGCTGACCGGGACCGACGCGGCCAAGCAGGCGGCCGCGATGGTCCTGCTCGACGACGACTTCGCGACGATCGTCGGCGCGGTGCGCGAGGGGCGCCGCCTCTACGACAACATCCGGAGGTTCGTGAAGTACCAGCTCACGACGAACTCCGCCGAGGTCCTGGTCGTCGCCCTGGCGCCGCTGTTCGGCCTGCCGATCCCGCTGCTGCCGGTCCAGATCCTGTGGATCAACCTGCTGACCGACGGCCTGCCGGGCCTGGCGCTGGCCGCCGAGCCCGAGGAGGCCGGCGCGATGACGCGCGGCCCCCGGCCGCCCGACGAGAGCGTGCTCGCGCGCGGGCTCGGCCTCCACGCGGTCTGGGTCGGCCTGCTGATGACGGCGCTGGTGCTGGGCGTGCAGTGGGCGCTCGTCGGCGCGGGCAGCCCGCACTGGCGCACGCTGGTGTTCACCGTCGTCGCGCTCTCTCAGCTGGGCCACGTGCTGGCGATCCGCTCGGAGACCGAGTCGCTGTTCGCGCAGGGGCTCCTCTCGAACAAGCCTCTGCTGGCGGCCGTCGCGGCGACCGCTCTCCTGCAGGCGGCCGCGGTGTACGCCCCGCCGCTGCGCGCGCTGCTCAAGACGACGCCGCTGACCGCGGCGGAGGCCGGATGGGCGCTCGCGGCGTCGACGCTCGTGTTCTGGGCGGTCGAGGTCGAGAAGTGGCTGAAGCGCCGGGCGGGGGCGCGGTGAGGGCGGGGCCGTCAGGCTCCGAACAGGTCGCCTTGGGCCGGGGCGGACGCGTCCAGCAGGGACGGCTCGTCGAGCTCGGTCTTTCCGACGCGCTCGGAGACGCGGCGCGCCTCCAGCGGCTCGGACGGGTAGGGCAGGCACAGCTCCTTCAGGCGGTCGGGGCGCGTCTGCGGGTCCAGCCAGGCGGCCTCGCCGTCGGGCGGCAGGACCAGGGGCATGCGGTCGTGGACGCGGGCGACCAGCGGGTTCGGAGCCGTGGTGACGATCGCGAAGCCGCCGGGCTCCCAGAGCGCGGCGAACGCGAAGGCGGCGCCGGTCTTCAGGCGGAACAGGCGCGGGGACTTGTCGGCGCCCTTCTTCGGCCACTCGTACCAGCCGTCCGCCGGGACCAGCGCGCGGCGCCAGCGGAACGCGTCGCGGAAGAACGGCTTGTCGGCCAGCGACTCGGCGCGGGCGACGATCTGGGGCTTGGCCGCCGGGCCCTTCGCCCAGGACGGGAGCAGGCCCCAGCGCAGGAGCGTCAGGCGCCGCTCGGGCGCGGCGAGGACGACCGCCGCGGGCTGAGAGGGCGCGATGTTGTAGCGGGGGGAGAATCCCGGCGGCGGCGCGGCGCCGAAGCGCTCGGCCAGGACCTTGGCCGACATCGTCGCCGTGTAGCGGGAGCACATGGGAGCGGCATTGTAGCCGTTGCGCGGGGGGAATGCTAGAATGGCGGCGCTCATGACGTCGAAACCGGACCTGTCCCGTCGTTCCAGCGGCGTGCTCCTGCACCCGACCTCCCTGCCCGGCCCGCGCGGCGGCGACCTGGGACCCGCGGCGCGCGAGTTCGTGGACTTCCTGGCCGACTGCGGCCAGTCGTGGTGGCAGGTCCTGCCGGTGTGCCCGCCGGACGGCGGCCGCTCGCCGTACAACTCGGTCTCGGCGTTCGCGGGCAGCCCCGCGCTGATCAGCCTGGACATCCTCGCCGCCGAGGGCTTCCTGAAGAAGGCCGAGCTCGGCCAGCCGAAGGAGCAGGCCCTGCGCGCGGCGTTCGCCCATTTCAGCCGCCGCTCGTCGCGCGACGACCGCGCCGACTTCGACGCCTACCGCGCGCGCGAGGCGGCGTGGCTGGCCGACCACGCGCTGTTCCTCGCCCTCAAGGGTTCGCTGGGCGGCGCGTCCTGGACGGCCTGGCCCGAGCCGCTGCGCCGGCGCGAGGCCGCCGCGCTCGACGAGGCGCGCGGCCGCCTGGCCGACGAGGTCCGCTTCCACGAGTTCGCGCAGTGGCTGTTCGCGCGCCAATGGGACGCGATCCGCCGCCACGCCGCGGTCCGCGGCGTCGGTCTGATCGGGGACGCTCCGATCTACGTCAGCCACGACAGCGCGGACTGCTGGGCGCACCAGGAGCTGTTCTTCCTGGACGGCGCGGGCCTGCCGACCGCGGTCGCGGGCGTGCCGCCCGACTACTTCTCCGCGACCGGCCAGCTGTGGGGCAACCCGCTGTACCGCTGGGACGAGCACGCGCGCACGGGATTCGCTTGGTGGATCGCCCGCTTGCGCGCCTGCGCCGAGCGCTTCGACGCGCTGCGCCTGGACCACTTCATCGCGTTCCGCAACTACTGGGAGGTCCCGGCCGGCGAGAAGACCGCCGTCGGGGGCCGCTGGGTCGAGGCGCCCGGCGACGGCCTGTTCGAGGCCGCGCGCCGCGAGGTCCCGGACCTGCGCATCCTCGCCGAGGACCTGGGCATCCTGACGCCGCCGGTCGTCGCGCTGCGCGACAAGTTCGGCTTCCCGGGCATGAAGATCGGCCAGTTCTCGTTCGGCGACCACGACCACGAGCGCCCGGACCGCTGGCCGGAGAACTGCGTCGGCTACACCGGCACGCACGACAACGACACCGCGCGCGGCTGGTTCGAGGACGACGGCTCTTCGGGCCGCAAGCCCGAGCAGGTCGCGCGCGAGCGCGAGGCCTTCCTCAAGGCCGCCGGCGGCTCCGTCGACGACCCGGCGTGGGCGATGGCGCGCCTGGTATGGCGCTCGCCGGCCCGCCTGGCGGTCGCGCCGATGCAGGACCTGCTGGGCCTGTCGAGCGAGACGCGGATGAACAAGCCGGGCACCGTCGAGGGCAACTGGCGCTGGCGGATGGAGCCGGGCGCGCTGACCTGGAGCGTCGCCGGCCGGCTCGGCGCGCTGACCGGGGCGGCGGGACGCGCGAAGGAGGCCGTTTGAGCGACTCCGTGGAGCACAAGGTCTCCCTGCTGACCGACCTGGACCTGCACCTGTTCAACGAGGGCACGCACGCGGCCCTCGGAGCCAAGCTCGGCGCCCACCTGGGCGTCGTCGACGGCAAGGCCGGCACCTTCTTCGCGGTGTGGGCCCCGTCGGCCCGCAAGGTCCACGTGATGGGCGACTTCAACGGCTGGTCGAAGACCAAGCACGAGCTGCGGCCGCGCGGCTCCTCCGGCATCTGGGAGGGCTTCGTCCCCGGCGTCGGGCAGGGCGCCGTCTACAAGTACTGGATCGCCAACCCCTCGGGCCACAAGCAGGAGAAGGCCGACCCGTGCGGCTTCCGCCACGAGGAGCCGCCGCGCACCGCGTCCGTCGTCTGGGACCTCGGCTACGAGTGGGGCGACGCGGAGTGGATGAAGACCCGCGGCTCGCGCAACTCGCTGAGCGCGCCGTTGTCCGTCTACGAGGTCCACCTCGGCTCCTGGCGGCGCGTGCCGGAGGAGGGGAACCGGTCCCTGAACTACCGCGAGCTGGCTCCGCTGCTGGCCGACCACGCCAAGAAGCACGGCTTCACGCACGTCGAGCTGCTGCCGGTGATGGAGCACCCGTTCTACGGCTCCTGGGGCTATCAGACGACCGGCTACTTCGCGCCGACCTCGCGCTACGGCACTCCCCAGGACTTCAAGTTCCTGGTGGACCACCTGCACCGGGAGGGCGTCGGCGTCATCCTGGACTGGGTCCCGTCGCACTTCCCGACGGACGCGCACGGCCCCGCCTTCTTCGATGGAACTCATCTCTACGAGCACTCGGACCCGCGCCAGGGCTTCCATCCGGACTGGAAGAGCTCGATCTTCAACTACGGCCGCAACGAGGTCCGGGCGTTCCTGACCTCGAACGCGCTGTTCTGGCTGGAGGAGTACCACGCCGACGGCTTGCGCGTGGACGCGGTCGCCTCGATGCTGTACCTGGACTACTCGCGCAAGGACGGCGAGTGGATCCCGAACCGCTACGGCGGCCGCGAGAACCTCGAGGCCATCGATTTCCTGAAGAAGCTCAACGAGACCGTGTACGGCCGTCATCCCGACGTCCAGATGATCGCCGAGGAGTCCACCGCCTGGGGGGGCGTGTCGCGCCCGACCTACACCGGCGGCCTGGGCTTCGGGCTCAAGTGGGACATGGGCTGGATGCACGACACCCTCGAGTACATGAAGAA
>JACQBB010000057.1 GCA_016194625.1 Elusimicrobiota bacterium
CGCCGCCGTCGAGGCCCACGAGGCCCGGGAGGCTCTGGCCCGGGCGCAGGCCCGGGTCGCCGAGGAGCACGGGGCGCTGGAGGCCGAGGTCCGCGCGCTGCGGCGCAAGGCCGAGGAGGCGCTCGCCAACGCCGAGCAGATCCGCCGCGAGGGCGTCGAGGCGTTCGAGAACGCCCGCGAGCTCAAGCTGAAGGCGGAGATCGAGGACCACGACGCCCAGCGCGCCGTCGCGGAGGCGCGCAAGGCCGCCGCGGAGGCCGCCGCCCGCGCCGCCCGCGAGATCGAGTCGCTGCGCCAGGAGCTGCGCGACCGCGCGGAGCGCGAGTCGAAGGAGCTGCGCGACGGTCTGGAGGCCGAGCGCGCGCGGATGTACGCCGACTTGGCCGCCGAGCGCGGCCTGCGCGAGCCCGCGCCCGACGCGGAGGACGCCGCCGGCGAGCGCGTGCGCCGCCTGCGCGAGGAGTCCGCCGGCCGCCGCCGCGAGATCGAGAAGGAGGTCGCGGACTACCTGACGCCGCCTCCCGCCCCGGCCCCCGCGCCCGCGGCGCCTCCCGTCCCGGTCCCCAAGACCGTCCCGGCGCGGACGCCGGAGCCCGCCGCCCGCGAGCCCTGGCAGGTGAGCGACGAGCTCAAGTTCGCGGTGTGGGTCGCGGTCGGGGTCGTCTTCGTCCTGCTGGCGGTGTTCGCCGGACTGATGGTCCAGAGCTAGGCGAACGGCCGCGGGCGCGGCCCGCGGCCCGCCCAGTGCGCGAGCGCCGCGACGACGCGCTCCGCCGCCCGTCCGTCGCCGAACGGGACGCGTCCCGTCGGCCGCCCGCGGCGGTCCGCCGCGCGCACCAGCGCGCGCTCGACGGCCCCCGGCTCGACCCCGACGAGAGTCCCCCACCGTCCCAGCCCCTCCGGGCGCTCGGTGGTCCGGCGCAGGACCAGGTAGCGCAGGCCGAGCGCCGGCGCCTCCTCCTGCAGGCCGCCCGAGTCGGTCGCGGCGAAGGACGCGCGCGACAGCAGGCGGACGAAGTCGGCGTACTCGAGAGGCGGGACCACGCGGAAGCGGGAGCGCGGCAGGGCGGCCAGCGGGCGGCGGGCCTCCGGGTGCGGGTGCGCCGGCACGACCCAGAGGACCTCGGGTCGCCGCGCCGACGCGCGCGCCAGCGCCTTGACCAGGCCGCGCAGCACGGGGCCGTGGCTCTCGCGGCGGTGCAGGGTGACGACGGCGACGGGGCGGTCCGCGGGGACACCGGCCAGGACCGCGAGCGGGCGGCGGGCGGGCCGCGCGCGCGCGTCGTTCAAGGCGTCGACGACCGTGTTGCCGGTGACGTAGACGCGTGCCGGGTCGGCGCCCTCGCGCTCCAGGCGGCGCGCGGCGAGCGGCGTCGGCGCCAGCAGGACGGCGGCGAAGCGGTCGACGACGGCGCGGTTGAGCTCCTCGGGGAACGGGTGGGCGAGGTCGCCGGAGCGCAGCCCCGCTTCCAAGTGCGCGACGGGCACGCGGCGGTGGAACGCGGCCAGCGCGGCGCCGAGCGCGCTCGTCGTGTCGCCTTGGACCAGCACGAGGTCCGGCGCGCGGCGCGCGAGCTCCGCGTCCACGCCGGCGAGCACCGCGGCCAGCACGGCGCTCGGCGTCTGGCCGGGACGCATCACGCGCAGGTCGCGGTCGGCGCGCAGGCCGAAGGAGGCGAGCGCTCCGGCGAGCAGCTCGCGGTGCTGTCCGGTGGAGAGCAGGCGGACGCGGAAGCGCCGGTCGCGGCGCAGGAGGCGGACGACGGGCGCCGTCTTCACGGCCTCGGGCCGGGTGCCGACGACGGCGAGGACCGACAGCGGCCGCCGCACGGGCGTCAGTCGGCGGCGCGGCGCGGGCTGGAGAAGCCGCCGCTCTTGGCGTGGGCTTCGGCCTGGGCCAGGCGCAGGTCGGAGGCGGCCATCTCGCGCACGAGGCGGTCGAACGGGATGCGCGGCTTCCACTTCATCTCGCGGCGGGCCTTCGACGCGTCGCCGAGCAGGGAGTCCACCTCGGTCGGGCGCAGGTAGCGCGGGTCGAGCGCGATCACGGTCTTGCCGGTGCGCGCGTCGACCGCGTGCTCGGCCGCGCCCTTGCCCTTCCACGCCAGCCGCATGTCGAGCTCCTTGGCGGCGGCCATCACGAACTCGCGCACCGAGTGCTGGCGCCCGGTCGCGATCACGTAGTCCTTGGGCGCCTTCTGCTGGAGCATCAGCCACATCATCTCCACGTAGTCGGCCGCGTGGCCCCAGTCGCGCTTGGCGTCCAGGTTCCCCAGCCACAGCTTCTCGTCCAGGCCCAGCTTGATGCGCGCCAGGCCGCGCGTGATCTTGCGCGTGACGAAGGTCTCGCCGCGGCGCGGCGACTCGTGGTTGAAGAGGACGCCGTTGCACGCGTACAGGCCGTACGCCTCGCGGTAGTTGACCGTGATCCAGTACGCGTAGAGCTTGGCGACGCCGTACGGCGAGCGCGGGTAGAACGGAGTCGTCTCCTTCTGCGGCGTCTCGCGGACCAGGCCGAACAGCTCGGAGGTGGACGCTTGATAGAAGCGGGTCTTCTCGGCCAGGCCGAGAGTGCGCATCGTCTCGAGCAGGCGCAGGGTGCCCAGCGCGTCGGAGTTGGCCGTGTACTCGGGCTCCTGGAAGCTGACCGCGACGTGGCTCTGCGCGGCCAGGTTGTAGATCTCGTCGGGGCGGACCTGCTCGACGACGCGCTGGAGGCTCGAGGAGTCGGTCATGTCACCGTGGTGCAGGAGGAAGCGCAGCTTCTTCTCGTGCGGGTCCTGGAACAGGTGGTCGATGCGGTCGGTGTTGAACAGCGAGGTGCGGCGCTTGAGGCCGTGCACCTCGTAGCCCTTGCCGAGCAGGAACTCGGCGAGGTAGGAGCCGTCCTGGCCGGTGATCCCGGTGATGAGCGCTCTCTTCATCGCGCCCATTGAAGCATAACGCCGGGGGGCGACTCTAGCGGACGGGCAGGGCGTAGGGCCCGCCCGCGGGGACGGCCGTCTCGGGGCCGGAGGAGACCGAGACGGTGAGCGCGCCGGTGCTGACGGTGACCATCGGCGCGCGCGCCGAGGCGGTGGAGACCTCGAAGCGGAACGAGGTCCCCTGC
>JACQBB010000465.1 GCA_016194625.1 Elusimicrobiota bacterium
ACGGTCGCGACGCGGTACCAGTCCCTCTCGAGCGGCGTCACCTCGGAGTCGACGAACTTCTCCTCCGTCGGCGAGCCGACCGAGGCGAACGGGCCGCCCGGGCGGCTCGAGCGGAACACCTGGTAGCCGGCCTGCCACGGGTCGGACACCGCGTCCCAGGACAGCGCGACCACGCCCTCCTTGGTGGAGGTCGACAGGGACGGCGGCGCGGCGAGGAGCGGATGCAGGTCGAACGACAGGAGCTTCCCCTTGCCGCGGTCGGCGACGACCAGGCGGTCTCCCTGCACGGCCACGGCCACCGGGTCCACCAGCTCGCGCTCGGCGCGGCCGCCGGCGAAGAAGTCGGTCAGCCACTTGCCGTCGCGCGTGTGGACGCTGACGCGCTTGAGCTCGGAGTCCAGAGTGTAGAGGTAGTTGCGCCCGTCGAAGGCGATCGAGACCGGCGCCTTGAACTGCCCGGGGCCGTCGCCCTCCTCGCCCCACGCGGCCAGGAACGCGCCCGACGGCTCCACCTTGAAGACCTTCTTGAGCGTCTTGTCGGTGAAGTAAAGGAAGCCGGACTTGTCCCAGGCGAGCGCGACGGGCTCCTGCAGCTCGTACGCTCCGACCTTCGGCCCGATGCTGAACACGAACACGCCGTCCGGGCTGAACGCGTCGACGCGGCGGTTGCCCGTGTCCGCGACGTACACCGTCCCCTCGTCGTTGATCGCGACGCCGGCCGGGCGGCTCATGCGCCCCTCCTTCGACTTGCTGTCGAAGAAGCCCTGCGCCTCGCCGATGTTCGACTGCCACTGCCCCTCCAGCGAGAAATGCTGGAGGCGGCTGCCGGGGGTGTCGGACGCGAACACGCCGAGCTTCCTGCTGACGGCCAGGCCGCCGGAGGCGCGCGTCACGTCGCCGCCCTTGCCCTTGCTCGCGCCGAAGCGCGCGGTCACCGTCCCGTCGGGGCCGACGATCCCGAACGGGCCGCCCTGCGGCAGGTACGCGTACAGCGAGTCCCCGTAGGTCGCGAGCGTCGTCGCGGTCACCGGCCAGGAGCGCGCGGGACCGGCGACGGAGAGCTTCGCCGCGATGTTGGTGGGCAGAGGGACGGTCTTGAGCTTGTTCGACAGCTCGACGCGCTGGACGCGCGCGTTGCCGGCGTCGAGCACCAGGATCGTCCCGTCGGGGGAGAGCGCGATGCCCTCGGCCTTCTTCATCTGGCCGACGCCGGAGCCCAGCGAGCCGAACTTGCCGATCGGCAGTCCGTCCGGCGACTCCTCGATCACCTTCCCGTCGCGGCCCGCGAGCACGTACAGGAAGCCGTAGGCGTCCACCGCGAAGTCGTTGCCGTTCAGCGGCAGCTCGCGCACGAAGCGCGCGGCCGCGTCGAACTTCTGGATGCGGTCGTTGCCGCGGTCGAGCACGTAGACCTGGTCGGACGGGTCCACCGCGACGCGCGTCGGCCCGCTCAGCTTGCCGGGCTCCTTGCCGGGCGCGCCGATCTGGTAGAGCAGGATGCCCTCCTCGGTGAAGACCTGGACGCGGTCGTTGCCGGTGTCGGCGACGTAGATGCGGCCGTCGGCGCCGATCGCGACGGACTGCGGCGCGCGCAGGTGCCCGGGCTCGGAGCCCTTCTCGCCGAACGCGTACACGAAGCCGCCGTCGGCGTCGAAGATCTGCACGCGGTGGTTGCCGGTGTCGGCGACGAAGACCTTGCCGGACGGGCCGACGGCCACGCCGCGCGGGTCGCGGAAGGCGCCGGGCTTGTCGCCCGAGGCGGCCGCCGTCTTGAGCAGCGCGCCGGACGCGTCGTACACCAGCAGGGAGCCCTTCTTCCCGTCGAGCACGTACAGGCGCGAGCCGGAGGAGGCCGCGGCGATGGGGCGGGCCAGCTCGGGCCCCTTCAGCGGCTCCAGGAACTTGATGTGGTCGTAGGCGCGCGCCGGGACGGCGAGCGCGAGGGCGAGGACGAGGGACGCGGAGGAGCGCTTCATGCCTTGACGGCCTCCTTGATGAGCTTGTTGACCAGGGCGGGGTTGGCCTTCCCCTTGGAGAGCTTCATGACCGCGCCGACGATGGCGCCGATCGCGGCCTCCTTGCCGCCCTTCAGGTCCGCGGCGGCCTTCTCGTTGGACGCGAGCGCTTGGCGGACCCACTCCATCACCTGCTTGTCGTCGGACACCTGCGACAGGCCCAGCTCGGCCACCAGCGCCTGCGGGTCCTTGCCGGTCTCCCACATCTTGGCGAACACGTCCTTGGCGCCCTTGCTGGACAGGGTCCCGGAGGAGACGAGCCCCGCCAACCGTCCCAGGTGCGCGGGCGGGAACGGCGCCGCGTCGGCGGTCTTGTTCTCGGCGTTGAGCCGGGCGAGGAAGTCGCCGGCCAGCAGGTTCGCGACGGTCTTCGCGGCCTTCGGGGCCTCCTTCACCGCGCTCTGGAAGAACTCGGCCGTCGCGCGGTCGCCGGTGAGGACCTCGGCGTCGTAGTCGCTCAGGCCCAGCTCGGCGGTGAAGCGCGCGCGCATCGCCGCCGGCAGCTCGGGCATGGCGGACTTGAGCGCCGCGACGCGCTCGGCGGGGACGGTCAGCGGGACGAGGTCCGGGTCCGGGAAGTAGCGATAGTCGTGGGCGTCCTCCTTCGAGCGCATGGAGACGGTCTCCGAACGCTCGGCGTTCCACAGGCGCGTCTCCTGGACGACGCGGCCGCCGGACTCGACCAGCTCCACCTGGCGGCGGAACTCGTAGTCGATGGCGTCCTTCACGTTCTTGAAGGAGTTCAGGTTCTTGATCTCGGCGCGCGTGCCGAACTTCTCGGCGCCGGCGGGGCGCACGGAGACGTTCGCGTCGCAGCGCATCTCGCCCTTCTCCATGTCGCAGCGCGAGGCGCCGACGAACTGGATGACCTCCTTCAGCGCGGTCAGGTACGCGTAGGCCTCGTCGGAGGTCCGGATGTCGGGCTCGGAGACGATCTCGATCAGCGGGATGCCGGCGCGGTTCAGGTCCACCAGCGAGCCGTCGATCTTCAGCGCGCCCATCTCGTGCAGGAGCTTGCCGGCGTCCTCCTCCAGATGGATGCGCGTCAGGCGCACGGTCTTGGGCTGCGCGCCCTTGGGGCGGATCAGGAGCTTGCCGTGCTCGGAGAACGGCTGGTCGTACTGCGAGATCTGGTAGGCCTTCGGCAGGTCCGGATAGAAGTAGTTCTTGCGCGCGAAGATCGACTGCGCGTTCAGGCGGCACTCGAGCGCGACCGCGGCGCGGTACGCCAGCTCGACGGCTTGGGCGTTGAGCACCGGCAGGACGCCGGGCTGGGCGGTGCACACCGGGCAGATGCGGCTGTTCGGCGTCTCGCCGAAGCCGTCGGTCGCGCAGCCGCAGAACAGCTTGGACTTGGTGGCGAGCTGGCAGTGCACCTCGAGTCCGACGATCAGTTCGTACTGTTTCATGGGTCCTTCGCCGGGGAGCCGCCCCAGCGCCTAGTGTGGCCTATTTCCGCCCGACGCGCCAGGGGGCCCCGGTCACGCCTTCCTTCTATATCGCTCGATCAGCCGCAGGTCGCTCGGATAGCTCAGCGCTCTCGCGGCCTTCGGCGCCGCGACCCACTTCGTCGCCCGGATCTCGTCCGCGTCGGGCTTGCCGGTCCGCGCGACCGGGACCATCCGGTACCACACCACGCGCTTGGCGACCGGCCGGCCATTCCGTTCGAAGCCGTAGCGGACCTCGGCGAAGCGTCCCAGACTGCGGCACTTCCAGCCCGTCTCCTCCTCCACCTCGCGCAGCGCGGCGTCGATCCAGCGCTCGCCCTTCTCGAGATGGCACTTCGGGAAGGTCCACAGAACCTTCCCCTCCAGATCGCGCACCTTCACGAGCAGGACCTTCCCGCCCCGCCCGACAATCCCGCCCGCGGCG
>JACQBB010000014.1 GCA_016194625.1 Elusimicrobiota bacterium
GACGAAGTCGCCCAGCTGCAGGACGAAGTCGGGGCCGGAGGCCTGCAGCGCCTTCATCTGGTCGGCGAAGACGGTCGGGCCCGGGGAGAAGACGCGCTCCCACGGGAAGCGGCCGGGCTCGGCGTCCCCGATCACGCCGAAGACGAAGCGCTCGGCCGGGGCCGTCGCCGCGAGCTTGGCGAGCTGGGCGTCCACGCCGACGCGACCCTTGGCCGCGGCCAGCTCGGGCGGCACCGGCGTCGGCGCGCGCTCGGCCGCGACGGACTCGGGCGTGCCGGGGCGCGGCGCGTCGAAGCGCGGGGACGACGGAGACTTGGAGCCGTCGTACAGCTTCCCCAGCCCGTCGTCGCCGGCGAAGGCGCCGCCGGCGAGCGCGAGCAGGGCGGCGGCGAGCAGGGGCTTCATTTGAAGAGCTTGCGCAGGTCCGGTTGGCCGCCGACGGACTTCTTCAGCGCGTCCTGCAGCTGCTTGTCCAGTCCGGCGCGCTGCGAGTCGAGCGGCCCCAGGATCGAGGACTGCAGGCCGTCGGTCGCGCCGTGCGCGTCCTTGAGCTTCGGCCCGTACAGCGCGGCGACCTTCGCCTCCAGGACCTTGCGCTGCGCCTCGACCTGGCCCGCGAACGCCTTCTTCATCGCGCCGGACACGACTTCGCCGATGTTCGACGAGAACGCCAGCTTCAGGTCGCTCTCCTTGCCGGAGATCCCGATCTTGACCGAGAACCTGTTCAGCGACGCGAGAGCGTCGCTCACCGCCTTCCCGGCGGCGCCGTCCAGCGCCACCTTCGGCTCCAGCTTCACGCCGGACGCCTCGACGACGATCTCGCCCTTCCACTCGTCGCCGGTCGAGCGCAGCTCGCCGCTCGCCCTCGCCGCGCCGGCGGACAGCGTCCCGCCGACCTGGCCGTCGCCGAGCGCGGCGCCCGCCAGCGGGAAGCCCGCGCCCTCGAACCGCGCGACGATCCCGACGGGGTCGTCCTGCTGGTCGAGTTCGCCGGTCAGCTTCACGGACTCGCCGGCCGAGGACGCTCCCGACAGCGTCAGCGTCGCCGGCTTGCCGTACAGGTTCGGGTTCGAGGTCACGCCGTTCAGCAGTCCGGTCACCGCCAGGTCGCGGCCCATCACCGCCTGGTCGAGCGCGCCCGCGAGCTTCGCGTTCTCGAGCAGGAACCGCGGGTACGAATGCGCGCGGGGGAACTCGACGTCGAGCCCTTCGCGGCGCGCGGGCTTCGTCGCGGCGGCCGCGGCCGCCGACTTCTTGCTCGCGGCGGCCTTCTCGCGCGCCAGCCGCATGTAGTGGAGCGCGGTGGACAGGCGCGAGGCGGTCTGGGCGCCGAGCAGGCGGCGCGCCAGGTCCTGGCTGTCGAGCGTGGGCAGGCCGGCGGCCGAGAGCAGGCCGTTGATGTCCTTGTTCCTCAGCTCGTCGGCCTGCTTGTACAGGTCCTGCACCTCGGCGAGGTCCGCCTTGGCCTGCGCGCGCGAGGCGTCCACGCGGGCGATCAGGTCCTTGAGCTTCTTCTGCGCCTCCGCGGCCTTCTGCGCTTTTTTCAGGAAGTCGCCGCCGCCGCCCAACGCCTTCAGGTCGTCGCCGACCCGCTGGGCCTGCTTGGCGATGTCCTGGGCTTCGGACTGCTTGCCCTTCCAGCGCTCCTCGATCTCCCGCGCCTTCGCCTTGGCCTCGTCGAGTTTTTTCAGGCCGTTCAGCTTCGCGGCGTCCACCTCGGCCGCGGCGTTGGCCTTCACGTCGGGCTTGCCGCCGAGGGCGGCGCCGGCCGAAGCCGAGAGCTTCTCGCGGATCGCGCGCTCGAGCTTGGACGGGGGCGGCGGGTGCGGGAGGGCGCCGCTGGTCTTGCGGGCGACGCCGAAGCGCAGGCCTTCGAGCGACGCCTCGCGCACGACGGCCTTGCCGCGCAGCAGCGCGCCCGCGTCGAGCGTGAAGCCGAGGCGCGACGCCTCGACCAGGTCCGTCATCGGCGAGTTCTTGTCGGCGACGGCGAGGCCGTTCACGTCGAGCGTGCCGCGCAGCCAGCGCGAGCGCACGGAGGCGACCTCGACCTTGGCGCCGGCGGCGGCCTGTCCAGCCTTGACCAGCCCCCACTTGAGCGCCGGGTCGAACAGGAAGAACGCGAGCAGCCACAGGACCGCGAGGCCGCCGGCGAGACGGAGCAGGGCGCCTTTCTTGAGCCAGCTCACGCGAGCCACCTCTGGTACTTCTCGTACCAGCCCCAGCCCTTGAACGCCTTGATCAGCGGCAGGGTCTCGACGCGCGCGCGCAGGTTCGCGTCGTACCACTTCAGCCCGCGCAGGAAGCCGAAGTACAGCGGCGCGTACAGCGCCAAGCCGATGAGGAGGTTCCCGAGGACGACGGTGTTGTTGAAGCGGGTCAGCGGGACGATGGGCAGGTCGTACAGCGCGGTCCACAGGCCTTTCAAGGCCTCGGCCTTCAGCAGGGCCAGGCCGAGAGCGTGCGCGGGGCCGTCCGCGGCGTAGCCGGCGCCGGTGAAGACGGCGGCCGACAGCAGGGCCATGCCCTTGTCGACGTTGAAGAGGAAGAACAGCAGGAAGAAGACGGCCGCGAACAGGTTGCCCTTCGGCACCAGTCCCAGCGCGGCGCCCAGCGCGAAGCCCGCGGCGAGATGACGCGGCTCGCCGCCTCCGTGCAGGGCCAGCAGAAGGTCCTTCAGCAGGCGCAACGGGTTCATGCCCCCCGATGATAGGAAATCGGGGCCGCCGCGGCGTTAGATTCCCGGGACGGCCGCGACGGGCGGCGGGGCCGGGCGGTCGAGGACGGGCGCGTAGGCGTTGAGGCAGCCTTGGCGGCCGTAGGTGCGCAGGTAGGCGGCGGTGTGCAGCATGCAGCCGTCGCTGCAGGCGAGGACCTGGTTCGCGGCGACCGTCGGCTTGTACTTGGGGCCGCGGCGGCCGGAGCGGTAGAACGCCGCGGCGGGAAGCTCCGACATCTTGTCGTCGTCGAACTTGATCTCGATGTGGCCGCTCTCGCCGCTCATCCCGGCGCAGCCGCGGTCGAACACGAACATCGTCTTCTCCGGGATCAGCTTCACCTGCGAGTCGGAGATGTCGGACAGGCGCAGCGGACGCACGTGCAGCTTGGCCTGCAGGCGGGGGTTGCGCTTGAGCGCGGCGTTCATCATGTACGCGTGGCCGGAGCCGATGCCGATCTCGCCGATCTCGCCGGGCGTCGCGACCTCCGGAGGGAGCATGCCGGCCTTGATCATCAGCCACTTCGCGCCGTAGTAGCACGAGCCCGCGAAGCCCGACAGGAGCTTGCCGTAGCCGGCGACGCGGTTCTTGATGCCCTCGACGGCGCGGATCGCGGTGCCGCTGATGCCGCTGTAGTCGAACCAGTCCGACAGCGCGGCCAGCGAGAACGGCTTGGAGCCCGGGGGCGGGGGCGGCGCCGACACCGTGCTCAGGCGCGGCAGCTGCGAGCGGCCGTCGGCGGCGGCGGCCGGGCCGCCGGGGCCGAAGGTCCCCATGGCGACCGCGGAGCCCCCGCGCCGCGCGTTGTCGTAGAACGCGCGAGGGTCGGCGGCCGCGGCGGCGCGCGCGGCGTTCAGCCGGGGGTCCAGGATGTCGGCGCGCTGGCGGGCGAAATCGGCGACGGTCGCGCGCTGCGCCGCGGAGAAGGCGTAGAGCTGCTTGGTCGTCTCGCAGCCCGAGGGCATCGCCTTGCAGCGGGCGACGACGAAATCGTGCTGCCACGCCTCGAAGGCCTTCTGCGGTCCCGCCAGCGCGGCGTCGTCGGCGGCCTTCAGGTCGGCTTCGACCTGGTCCAGGCGCGGCTCGAACGCGGTCGTCAGCGGGCTGGGCGGGTTCGCGCGCGGCAGGAAGCCGCGCCAGGCCGCGACCTCGTCGAGCGCCTTCTGGCGGGCGTCCGCGGACGGCGCGGGGGCGGCGGCGAAGCCCGGCGCGGCGAGGGCGAGCGCGGCGGCGAGCGTCAGGAGCCTCATGCGTCCATGATACGGCCGGCGGTCCGGGGGCCGCCTGGGCCTAAAGTCCTAGGCGGGGGGCTTGACATCGAACAGGAGTTCGACTATGCTTATCTCCGCGCCGAGCCGAGCGGCGACGGAAGGAGCGTCACGCATGACCAAAGACGGATTGACCCCGCGTCAGCAGCAGATCCTGGACCTCGTGCGGAATTTCGCCGCCGACCACGGCTACCCGCCCACCGTGCGCGAGCTGTGCCGCCTGGCCGGAGTGAGCTCGCCGGACACCGTCCAGTACCACCTCGACAACCTCCGCGAGAAGGGCCTCCTCGACGAGGCGAAGGGCCGCTCGCGCGCCGCGCACATCGCGGTCGACGAGCGCGTCGCGCTCATCCCGGTCCTGGGCAAGGTCCCCGCCGGCCCGTCGTCGGGCGCCTACGCCGAGCCGATGGGCCACGTCCCCGCCGTCATCGACCGCGGCGACGCCTCCGGCCTGTTCGCGCTGAAGGTGAAGGGCGACTCGATGGAGTCCACGCTGTGGGACGGCGACACCGTCGTGGTGCGCTGGCAGGAGACCGCCTCGTCCAACGACGTCGTCGTCGTGCGCTACGACGACGGCGAGGCGACGGTGAAGCGGCTCAAGGTGAAGCCCTCGGGCCTCGTCCTCGTGCCCGACAACGCGCGCTACGAGCCCTTCGACATCGGCGAGGGCCGCATCGCCGGCAAGGTCATCTCCCTCATCCGCAAGCTGTA
>JACQBB010000466.1 GCA_016194625.1 Elusimicrobiota bacterium
CAGCGACGGCGCCGCGACGAGAGACGGCGCGAGGACGGCCGCCGGCGCGGTCAGCGTCGCGGCCTGGCCCAGCTCGGGCCGCGCGACCTCGGCGCCGACCTCGACGCGCGCGGCGCCGGCGGGCAGGGCCGCGAGCAGGGCGGGCAGGACGAGGCGCAGCGGACGCATACCGCAGTTTAGCCCGCGAAGGCGCTCCGCGCCAGGGCGGGATACCGCCTCCGGCCCGCTTTGGGCTACAATCCCCTTCGATGCGCCGCGCGCTCCTCGCCCTGCTGTTCCTCGCCGCCCCCGCCGCGGCCGCGGCGTCGCCCGCGTGCGAGGCGTCGTGGCTGGACTCCTACGCGCGCGAGTGGGACTACCCGAAGGACCGCTGGCTCGCCGACTGCCGCGCGGACATCGACCCCGCTCCGGGCCTGCGCCGCGCGCAATCCGACTTCATGGCCGCGTGCAAGGAGCGCTTCCACCGCCCCGACGCGGGCCCCGCCTCCGTCCAAGCCGAGATCTACTGCGCGCTGGGCAAGCCCGGCCGCGCCAAGCTGTACGCGATCGCCGGCCTTCCCGACGAGAGCGCGCCCAGGCCGGCGCCCAAGGCCGCCGACGCCTCGCACGGGACCGCTCCGCCGCCGGGCGCCGGCGGGTTCGGCCCGCTGATGCGCGCCCTGCGCGAGGCGCGCGCCCGCTGGAAGCCGGACGCCTGCTTCGCCGGCCTGGAGTACGTCTACTCGGCCACGCCGGTGACCACGGACGACGAGTGGAAACGCGCCTACCGCGCGCACGAGGACCCGACCTACTCGATGTCCTTCGTGGAAGAGTACGATTTCGCCTTCAAGTCCGCGGAGATCAAGCTCGGCGGCTACCGCGTGGCCTACGGCGACCACGTGGACACCGCCACCTGCACGGACCTGAAGCGCGACCTCGGCCCCGACTCGAACGGCTACCCGCACGTGGACTTCTACGCGCACTGCCTGTCCGCGGTGAAGCTCGACGTGACGAAGGCCCTGGCCGCCGCCTTCCCCCAGCCGCTCCCGGTCGACCGCATGACGGCGATGCTGGGCACGCTCACCCCGGCGTTCCTGAGCGGCCCGGGCTGCGAGGTCGGCGAGACGGGCCGCGACCTCGACCGCAAGTGCGCGGACGTCCCGGGCTGGGACGCGCGCTCCCTGCGCGCCGCGCTCGGGCGCGAGGTCTGGGCGCTCGTGATCAACGAGCGCACCGACTTCGTGGACGCGGCGTCCGGCAAGCGCCTGGGCTGGGCGCGCGGCCGCCTGCGCGCGCGCGACTTCAGCGCCTCGGGCCTGTATGGGCGGAGCTGCCCGATCCCCGTCATCGGGGTCCATTGATGAAGCTCGTCATCGTCGAGTCGCCCAACAAGGTCGGCAAGATCAAGGGCTTCCTCGGCGCCGACTACCGCGTCGCCGCCTCCTTCGGCCACATCCGCGACCTGCCGTCCACCGGCGACCTGGCGGTCAAGTTCGAGGACGGCCATATCCTGCCGACCTACGTGCCGATCGAACGGTCGACGCGCCATATCAAGGAACTGGGCGAACTGGCCAAGAAGGCCGACGAGATCCTGCTCGCGACCGACCCGGACCGCGAGGGCGAGGCCATCGCCTGGCACGTCTCCAAGCTGCTGGGCGAGCACAAGTACCAGCGCGTGGTCTTCCACTCCATCACCAAGGCCGAGGTGCAGAAGGCGATGAGCAAGATGCGCCCGCTCGACCAGCATCTCGTCGACGCCCAGCAGGCGCGCCGCGTGCTGGACCGCGTGGTCGGCTGGGTCGTCTCGCCGACCCTGCGCAAGGTGTCCAAGGAAGCGCGCTCCGCCGGCCGCGTCCAATCCGTCGCCCTGCGCCTGGTCGCCGAGCGCGAGCTGGACATCCAGGCCCACAAGCAGGTGGACTACTTCGTGCTGTCGGCGAAGCTGGAGAAGGGCGGCACGCCGCCGCCGTTCAACGCCAAGCTGATCACCTGGAAGGACCACCCGCTCGGCCAGCGCCTGCGCGACCCCAAGCTGGCGGAAGACACCGTCGCGTGGGCCAAGACGGTGCCGTGGAAAGTGTTGGATTGCGAGCGGCGCGATTCGGCACGGAATGCGCCGCCGCCGTTCACCACCGCGACCGTTCAACAAGCGGCGTCGGTGCGACTAGGGTTCAACCCGGACGCGACGATGAAGCACCTGCAGTCGCTGTTCGAAGACGGCAAGATCACCTACCACCGCACCGACTCCACCGCGCTCGCGCCCGAGGCCGTGGCCGAGGCGCGCAAGCTCATCGCCAAGGACTTCCCGCCCGAGTACCTGCCCAAGTCCCCCATCGTCCACGCGACCAAGTCCGCCAACGCGCAGGAGGCCCACGAGGCCATCCGCCCCACGCACCCCGAGACCGGCCCCGACGCGGTCGGCGGCGGCGACGCGGGCAAGCTGTACCGCCTGATCTGGCAGCGCTTCATCGCCTGCCAGATGGCGCCCGGCCGCGACCAGATCACCACCATCGACGTGGCCTGCGACCCGGAGGGCTGGAAGACCGACAAGGGCGCCGTCGTCCCGCGCGGCATCTTCCAGGCCAAGGGCAAGGTCACTTTGTTCGACGGCTGGCGCAAGCTCACCGGCGAGGACGCCACCGAGGAGACGAAGAAGAAGAAAGGCGCGAAGGACGCCGAGGGCGACGAGGACGACGACGAGTCCGGCGAACTGCCCATGCTGAACCCCGGCGACGCGCTGAACCTGCTCGACCTGGCCGCCCTCAAGCGCTCCACCAAGCCCCCGTCGCGCTTCACCCAGGCCTCGCTCATCAAGAAGCTGGAGGCCGAGGGCATCGGCCGCCCGTCCACCTACGCCAACATCATGCGCGTCATCCTGGAGCGCGGCTACGTGAAGGAAGAGAAGCGCAAGCTCCACGCGACCGCCCTCGGCCTGCAGGTCACCGACTTCCTCGTCCGCCACTACACCGGCAACTTCATCGACATGGACTACACCCGCCGCCTGGAAGACGACCTCGACCGCATCGCCCGCGGCGAAGCCCCCTGGGAGAAGGTCGTCACCGACGCAAGCTTCGCCGTCATCAAGCTGGCCCGCGGCGCGGGCCTGTGGTACGACCCGCTGGTGCCCCGGCCTCCGCTCCCGCCGAAGAAATAGCGTTACAGTTCATTCCACTGACTCCGGCACCACCGGAATTGCGTTTCCATTCATTCCACTGTTGCCCGCACCAGTCGGATCTCCGGAAACGCAATCGCCCCGCGATAGGTAACGCGCGTTCGCTCGCTTCCAGGTGATCCAATCGTCGTCGCGATGGGCGTCCAGCCAGTCCAGATCGTAGAGGCAGCCGGCCGGCAAGGTCAGCAGGCGGCAGCCGAGCGCCGCGTACAGCCGCCGCAACGTGCTGAGGCGCATGTCCGCCCCCTTCTCGGCGCGGCCCACCAAGGACGCGGAAACGCCCGCCTTGGCGGCCAGTTGCTTCCGGTTCAGGTGACAGCGCAGGCGCAGCCGCCGCAGGCATTCGTGATTCGACCAGGACGCGAACTCCGCCGGCGCGGCCTCCGCATAGACCAAGGCCTCGCGCATCGGGTCTTCGAGATCAAATGGGACGGACATATGACCTTCGGCGTGCGCGGTTCAAAAGCCGATCTTCTTCCGCGGTTCCGCCGGCGGCTGCAGCAGCCCGCGGATGGCCGCGAAGACTTCCCGGATGGCTTCGCCGTGACCGGCGGCCCGAGACGCCTTCCTGCGTGAACACGAGCGGCAGATAGCGCCGGCCGCCGCTCCCGGGTTTTGAGGTCGCGATCTGCGACCTCAAAACCGCATGCTCCTCCGCGCTCAGCCGGAACATGAAGTCCTCCGGGAAGCGCGATGCGTTGCGTCGCACCTGCTCGTTCAAACGCTTCGTCGTCACGCCGTAGATAGCCGCCAGGTCCGAATCGAGCATCACCCGATGTCCGCGGACGAGATGGATCAAAGCGTCGACCTTCACGATCTCCATGCCCTTCATATACGAAGACCCCCCACGGATTGTTCCCGACCCAGTTAGCTAAACTGTGTCCGTGAGCACCCCCCTCCCCATCGCCGCGCACCGCGAGACGATCGTCGCGGAACTAGAGCGCGCGGGCGCGCTGGTGCTGACGGCGCCGACGGGCTCGGGCAAGTCCACGCAGGTGCCGCAGTTCCTGCGCGGGCGCGTGAAGGGAAAGATCCTGGTGCTGGAGCCGCGGCGGCTGTCCACGCGCAGCCTGGCGGCGCGCGTGGCGTCGGAGACGAAGACGGCGCTCGGCGGCGAGATCGGCTATCAAGTGCGCTTCGATTCGCGCGTCGGACCGAAGACGCAGGTGATCTTCCAGACCTACGGCCTGTTCGTGTCGCGGATGATGGGCGAGCCCGACCTGCCGGGCGTGGGCGCGGTCCTGCTCGACGAGTTCCACGAGCGCACGCTGGAGTGCGACCTGGCGCTGGCGTGGCTGAAGGTCCTGCGCCGGACGCGGCCGGAGCTGAAGGTGGTGGTGATGTCGGCCACTTTGGAGAGCGCGGCGGTGCGGCGCTACTGGCCGCAGGCCGCGGCGCTGGACGTGCCCGGCCGGATGTTCCCGGTGGACATACGGCATCAGCCGGTGGCGGCCAAGGACGGGGCGATCGATGGCGCCCTGCAGGCTTTGCGCGATCTTTCCAGAGAAGGCCTCAACGGATCCGTTTTGGTCTTCATGCCCGGCCTGCGCGAGATACGGCGCGCGCTGACGGTGCTGGGGCCGTTCTGCCGCGAGCAGGGGCTGGACCTGCGCCAGCTCCACGGCTCCATGGACCTGGACGAACAGCAGGCGGTGCTGGAGCCGGGCGAAAAGCACCGCGTGATCGTCACCACCAACGTGGCCGAGACCGGCCTGACGGTGCCGGGCGTCACCATGGTCATCGACTCGGGGCTCCACCGCGTGGCGGCGTACGACGCGACGCGCGGCATCAACACCCTTTACCTATCGCGCATCAGCCGGGCCAACGCCGACCAGAGAGCCGGCCGAGCCGGAAGAACGGCGCCGGGACGGTGCGTGCGGCTGTGGACGCGGGCCGAGGAAGCCGGGATGGCCGAGAGCCTGAAGCCCGAGATGGCGCGGCTGGAGCTGAGCTCCCTTTTCCTCCAAGCCGCGTGCCTTCCCGCGAAACTGGAGTGGCTCACGCCGCCGCCGCCCATCGCGTGGAGCGCGGCGATGTCGCTGCTGCGGTCCTTGAGCGCGATCGACGACGACGGACACATCACCCCGGTCGGACGGGCTTTGGCCAAGTATCCGGCGCCGCCGCGCGTGGCGGCCGTGCTGGAAGGGGCCAAGGCGCTGGGGCCGAGCGCTTACGAGAAGGCCTGCGCGATGGCGGCGGTGTTCGAGACGGCCGGGGACCGGCCGCCGTCCTCGCCCGCCGACCTGGACGGACTCGCGGGGGACCTGATGTACGGCGGGCGCGGAGAGCTGCCCTGGGAAGCCAACGAGGTGTTCCGGCAGTTCAAACGGATGAACGAAACCAACGGAATCTCGGGCCAAGAGGGGAGCCCGGATTCTCTGCCGCGCCTTTGGGTGGACGCGTTCCTGGACCGCTTGGCGGCGCGCGCGGGCGACGGCGTGTATTACCGCCTCCCGGACGGGCGCGGGGCGACCTTGCCGGTCAAGGACCTGCCGCAGGCCATACTGGCTTTGGAAGTGCGCGAGCGGGCGGGCGGCGGCCAGGCCAAGCAGGTGAACGTCTCGCTGTACTTGCCGTTGAAGGTCGAACAACTGCAGCGGATGTATCCGGGGGAATGCGTCTGGGAACCGTGGTCCGGGTTCGACGAGAAGAAACAGCGCGTGACGAAGGAAGAGCGCTTGATGTTCCGCGGCCTGGTGCTGGATCGGAAGGAGACCAACGCCGAGAGATCGGACAAGAAGGCGGCGGCGGAGATATGGGCCGAGAAGTACGCGACGGGAGAACTGCGCCATCCCGGGCTGGACGAGAAGGTGGAGCAGCTGGTGACCCGCATCGCCCTGGCGCGTCAGCTGTACCCGGACCTGGGCTACCCGGAGATGACGGCGGACGACTGGCGCCTGATCTACGGCGAGGCCTTCCACGGCAAGAACAACGTCAAGGATATCGAGCGGGTCGAGCTGGTCCGGCCCGTCGAGGATTACCTGGGACCGATGCTCAAGCCGCACCTGGACCGCGTCCTGCCCACCCACAGGAAGCTGCCCTCCGGCAAGAACGGGCGCTTCACCTACTTCCTGCCCGCGCGGGCGGAGCTGAACGCGCGCCTGGGCGACTTCGTGAAGATGACCGGGGCGCTCGCGCTGTGCGAGGGCCGCCTGCCCGTCACCTTCGACATCCTGGCCCCGAACTACCGCACCGTTCAGAAGACGACGGACCTGGCCTCGTTCTGGGCCAACGCCTACCCGACCATCAAGAAGGAGCTGCAGCGCCGCTATCCGCGGCATCCGTGGCCGTGATAAGATGAGGGCATGAGAACCCTCGCCCTGCTCGTCCTCGCCGCCGCGCTCGCCGTCCCCGCCTCCGCCAAGCCCCTGAAGGCCGGCGACAAGGCCCCCGACTTCACCGCGACGCTCACGGACGGCTCCGCGTTCACGCTCTCCAAGAGCCTGGACAAGGCGCCGATCGTGCTGTACTTCTACCCGAAGGACTTCACGCCCGGCTGCACGAAGGAGGCCTGCGCCCTGCGCGACGCCTTCCCGCGCTTCCAGGACTACAAGGCCATGATCCTGGGCGTCAGCTACGACTCCGTCCAGAAGCACAAGGAGTTCACCGAGAAGCACAAGCTGCCCTTCCCCCTCGCCTCGGACTCCGACAAGAAGGTCGCCAAGGCCTTCGGCGTGGACGGACTGCTGTTCGCCCAGCGCGCGACCTTCATCATCGGCAAGGACCAGACCATCCTGTGGGCCGACCCGAAGGTGGACCCGAGCACGCACAGCGCGGAGCTGGAAGCCGCGCTGGCGAAGTTCGCGCCGAAACCCGCCACGAAGCCCTAGTCGGCGTCAGCCGCCGTAGTCGACGAGGTCGAGGCAGTACAGAGCCTTGCCCTCGCCGGCGGCGGAGCGCACGACCACCCAGCCGGCCAGGCCGTGGCGGAAGACGAGCTCGGTGAGGACCGCGCGCGGCGTGGCCTCCTCCAGCTTGAAGGAGACCTTCTTCTCGGCGCGCGGCTTGGGCCCCGCGTCCCCGCCGGCGGGGACCGAGCAGAAGCCGGCGGCCGCGCCGAACTCGGCGCGCGCGGTGTCCAGCGTCTCCTCGAACTTCCCCGCCGTCAGCGGCTTGTCGAGCGGCGTGCCCTCGTCGGCGTCGTTGGGCGTCACGTAGAGCACGCCCTTGCGGAAGCGCCAGCGGTGGCCCGGGTAGCGCAGGATCGCGCGGTTCATCGCGGCCGAGACCGTCGCGTCGTCGGCGCGGAACGGCGTGCGGCGCAGCGGGTCGCCCGCGGCCGCGGCGTCCAGCTCGATCGCGCACGGGGTCTTCGCGGCCTTGCAGATCGCGTGGAACTCCAGGCCCGGGGCGGCGACGACGGTCACCTTGTTCTCGAGCGGGTTGTACGCGAACGCCGTCGCGGCGAGCAGGAGGAGGAGGGTCATCGTTTCGGGGGCAGGCGGAGGAGTTCGATCTCGGGGTGCCGCTCCGCGAGGTACTGGAGCGACCACTCGGTCGGGAAGAGGATCATCTCGGCGCCGTGCTCGTCCTTGGCGCGCGCGCACTTCATCGGCAGTCCGACGGAATCGACGGCGCCCGCGGGCGTCTTCGGGCCGATCCAGCGCGCCAGCGTCCACGGCGTCGTCTCGAGCTTCGACTCGACGCCGTACTCGGACTCCATCCGGTACTGCGCGACCTCGAACTGGAGCGGGCCGACCGCGGCGAGCAGGGTGGATTTCGTGTCGAGCTGGTCCTTCAGCGTCACCTGGCGCACCACGCCCTCGCGCAGCATCTGCTCCAGTCCCTTGGCGAACGGCTTGTACTTGGCCGGGTTCGGGTTGTACAGGTGCGCGAAGCACTCCGGCGCGAAGGTCGGGATCTCGTCGTAGGACACCGTCGGGTCCTCGGCCAGCGTGTCGCCGATGCCGAAGTCGGAGTAGCCGACCAGGCCGACCACGTCGCCGGCGTACGCCTCCTCGACGATCTCGCGCTCGCGGCCGAAGATCTTGTGAGCGTTGGCCAGCCGGTAGGTCTTGCCGGTGCGCGTGTGCGTCACCGGCAGGTCGCGCGAGAAGCGTCCGGACACCACGCGCACGAAGGAGACGCGGTCGCGGTGCTTCGGGTCCATGTTGCCCTGGATCTTGAACACGAAGGCCGAGAAGCGGTCCGTCACGGGGTCCACCATGCGCCCGCCGGCCGCGCGGCGCGGCGCCGGCGCCGGCGCGTGCTCCAGCAGGGCCTTGAGCAGCAGCTCGACGCCGAAGTTGTTGACCGCCGAGCCGAAGAACACCGGCGTCGTGCCGCCCTTCGCCGCGTCGGCGCGGTCGAAGGTCGGCCCCGCGTGCGACAGCAGCTCCAGCTGCTCGACGAAATGGTGGTAGCTGTCGGCGTCCAGCGCGTCCTTCACCGCCGGGTCGTCGATGCCCGCGACCTGCACCGGCGCGCGGTAGGCGCCGCGCGCGGTGCGCTCGAACAGGTGCGCCTCCTGCGCCATGCGGTCGTACACGCCCTTGAAGCGCTCGCCGGTGCCCATCGGCCAGTTGATCGGGTACGCGTGGATCTGGAGCGTGTTCTCGATGTCGTCCATCAGCTCCAGAAGGTCCCGCGTGGGCCGGTCGAGCTTGTTCATGAACGTCAGGATCGGGATGCCGCGCAGGCGGCAGACCTCGAACAGCTTGCGCGTCTGGCTCTCGATGCCCTTGCCGGCGTCGATGACCATCACCGCCGCGTCCACCGCGGTGAGCACGCGGTAGGTGTCCTCGGAGAAGTCCTTGTGGCCGGGCGTGTCGAGCAGGTTGATGCGCCGGCCCTCGTAGTCGAACTGCAGGACCGTCGAGGAGACCGAGATGCCGCGCTTGCGCTCCAGCTCCATCCAGTCCGACGCCGACGCGCTCTGGTTCTTGCGCGCGGTCACCGACCAGGCGAGCTGGATCGCCCCGCCGTAGAGCAGGAGCTTCTCCGTGAGCGTGGTCTTGCCCGCGTCGGGGTGCGAGATGATGGCGAAGGTGCGCCGGCGGGCGACCTCGCCGCGGATGTCGGACACGGCGATATTTTACGATATCCCGGTGCGGGCTCTCCCGACGAGGCTCCCTTTCGCGGCCGGCGCGGTCCTCCTCGCCGCCCTCGCGCTGTTCCGGCTGGGACCCCAGGCCGACGGCCTGCCGCGCGTGAGCCGGGCCACGCCCGTCTACCTGGACGCCGGCGAGAACCTCCTGCACCGCCACCTCGGCGAGACCGCCGTGAACCTGCGCCTGCCGATGTACGGCGTCTTCGAGGCGCTGGCGCTCGACCACGCCGGCCCGCGGGCGCGCGCCGCGGCCGTGTACGCCGTCGCCTTGCTCCAGCTCGCCCTCGTCGCCGCGCTGGGACTGCTGCTCGGCTCCCCGCTCGGCGCGCTGGGCGCGGCCGCCGCCTACGCGCTGCTGCGCTACGGCGCCTTCACCGAGGCCGCCTCGCTGCAGCCGTTCTACGCCGTCCCGGTGACGCTGGCCTCCGCCGCCGCGGTCCGCCACGCCCGCCGTCCGACGCCGGCGCGCGCGGTCTTCGCCGGAGCCGCGGTCGGCGCGAGCCTGCTGTGCCGCTCGGCGCTGGTGTTCCTGCCGCCGCTGCTCGCCGCGTGGGACTGGCGGAGGTCCGGCAGCGCCCCGGCCGGGGTCCGCCGCGCGCGCCTGTTCGGCCTGCTCGTCGTCCCGTACCTGTTCCTGCTGCCCTGGATCGGGATGAACGCCGTCGTCGCCCGGCGCTTCGTCCCGCTCGAGGCCGAGTCGCGCGACAGCAACGTCGCGATGGGCGCCCTCGGCGTCGTCACCGGCGTGTACGGCGAGTGGCGCGCGCCGCTCGACGAGACGCCCCCGGCCGACGGCGTCGCGCTGTGGGCCGCGCGCCGCGCGCTGGCCCGCCCCGGGCGCTACGCGCGCGCCTGCGCCGCGCGCCTCGTCTTCGTCGTCGGCCGCCATCCGGCGCTGTACGCCGCCGCGGCCGCCGCGCTGGCGCTGTCCCGCGCGTTCCCCCCGTTCCAAGCCGCGGCGCTGTTCGCCGCCTACTTCCTGGGCATCCACTGCCTGATGACCGTGATCCCGATCTACTTCATCCCGCTGCTGCCCCTGCTGACCGCCGCGGCCGCCGCGGGCGCCGGACGCCTGCTGGCCCCGCCCGCGCTGGACGAGGACGCGCCGTCCTACCGCGCCGGCGTCCTCCTCCTGCGCGCCGCCGCCGTCCCGGTGTTCGCGTTCGCGCTGTTCGTCTCCGTCCTGCTCGTCCGCTACGCGACCGCCGGCTCGCTCGAGCGCCTGAGCGACCCCGCCGCCCTCGACGCCGAGGTCGAGCGCTTCCCGCGCGACCCGTGGCTGCGCCTGGAACGCGCCAAGGCCGCGCTCGCCTCCGACCCCGCGGCCGCGGCGCGCGACCTGACCGCCGCCGCCGGGCTCCGCCCCGGCGACGCCGCCGTCGCCGGACGCCTCGCCTGGGCGCGCTGGCTGACCGGCGACCCGGGACCGCTGCTCGCGCTCCCACCGCCCGACGGGGCCGCCTACGCCGACGAGTTCGAGGCGCTGAAGGTCCCCGCGGCGCTCGCCGCCCGCGGCCGCGCCGCCGCGCTCGCGCAGTACCGGCTCGCGCGCGACCGCTTCGTGCACGCGTCCGGGACCTGGCGCGAGGAGACTCCCGAGGAGGCCGAGGTCACCCTGCGCGTCCACGCCGCGCGCGACGCCGCCTTCGACCGCTTCCTCGCCGAGGTCGCGACGCGCTGGCGGACCCCGGCGGACGCCGCCGCCGTCCTGCGCGGCCTGTCCGCGCTGCGCCCGGACGGCGCGGCGCTGCGGCACGCGCGCGCCGTGAGCCTGCACGCCGCCGGACGCGACGCCGAGGCGCTCCCCCTCCTGCGCGCGCTGGCGCGCGGCGGCGGCGGCGCCGAGGCGTGGAAGGACCTGGGCGTCTGCGAGTTCTCGCTCGGCCGCCGCGACGACGCGCGCCGCGACCTGGAGCGGGCCCTCGCGCTGGACCCGGCGCTCGTCTCGGCGGCGCTGTCGCTGGGCTACGTCGAGAGCGCGGCCGGCCGCTGCCCCGCCGCGCGCGCCGCCTACCGGCGCGCGCTGGCGACGGACCCGTCCGGACCGGAGGCGGGGCTGCTCCCGCTCGTCACGGACGCGCTGACGAAGCTTCCCTGCCGCGACTGACGCGCGGCAGCGCCGCCGTGTGCTCGCGGTGGCAGGGCACGCACAGCGTCTCCAGGTTGTCGAGATGATGCGCGCACGCGAGCGCCGCGTGCAGGCCGCGGCACGGCGTCTTGTGGTTGACCTCGAGCGGCCGCCCGGCCCCGCAGCGCGCGCAGCGGTGCTTGTCGCGCCGCCGCGCCGCGCGCCGCGCCCGCGGCCACCAGTGGTTGTTCCAGAACCGCGTCTCGCAGCGGCCCGCGCACCACTTGCGCCGTCCCGCCGGGAGCGGCTTGCCGCACCACGCGCAGCCGCCGTCCGTCCGTTTGGCGAGGACGCAGACCGCGAGCAGAGCGGCGTTCTTCGTCAATTCGACCATCGCCGCAGGCCCCACCCGACCGCGAGGGAAGGGACCCACACCGCGCGGACCTCGCTGAGGATCACCGCGAGGCCGCGCGCGTTGAAGAAGTTCCGGGCGCCGATCGGCGAGACCGCTATAGGCCGCCACGGGAAGAAATAACGACCCGCGTCGAAGGGCGCGAAGAACGCGACGCCAAGACCGCCGTCGGTGAACGCGTCCAAGAATCCGTGCGACGCCGCGATCAGCACGAGGACCAGCGCCAGACGGCGGCCGTCGGTCTTCCAGTCCGGGCGGAACCGCGCCGCCGCCGCGACGCCAAGGACCGCCGCGAACGGCAGCGAGTGCGTCATCCCGCGATGGCCCCACAGGTCCTCGTAGCGGACGCCGAACCGGAAGCCCAGCACGTCCGCGTCCGGCAGGGCCGAAACCAACAGCGCCATGTACCAGAACCGCCAGTCGCCGCGATAGCGGGACGGGGCGGCTTGGCCGACGGCTCCGGCGGCGACGGCGTGGGTGAACAGGCTGGCCATGCGCCGGAGATTATATCCCTCTGCGCGCGCTGCCGATAATCAGTGTCACCGGTGATAGTCGCCGGCGACGGACGCGCGCCCTACTTCTTGTCGGCGGGAGCCGAGGGCGCGGCGGGCTTGCCGGACTCGAAGCTCTTCTCGGGCAGGCCGGGGAGCAGCTTCGGGCCGAACAGGAAGAAGATCGCGCCGACGGCCATGAAGGCCCAGGAGATCGGGCCCAGCGCGCCGGGGAAGGCCGGCTGGTACAGCGAGACCAGCCAGGCGATCAGGCCGTAGCCGAACGAGGTCGCGGCGTTGTTCAGCGAGCTCGACGCGCCGAACGCGTTGCCGATGTTGCCGGCGCTGGCGGTCTTGCCGAAGTAGGAGTTCAGCGCGACGCTGGCCGGCCCGACGAACAGGCCCAGCGCCAGCACCGCGGCGAAGATCGCGGGGATGTTGCCCCAGAAGAACAGCGGGATCAGCGTCGCCGCCGACAGGCCCAGGCCGATGTACTTGACCCAGCCGCGCGCGGTGAACTTGGAGGAGCCCCACAGCAGCACCGAGCCGACGGCGACCGCCGCCGCCGCGGCCAGCCAGGAGCCGGGGAACAGGCGCAGGAAGGTCCAGGTCGCGCCGAGCGCCAGCGCGGCGAGCTGCACGATGCGGTCCGCGCCGATCTTCTTGGACGTGAACGGGATCTTGAACTCGCCCAGCTTCTTGATCTGCGGGGAGCCGGCGTTGGCGATCATCTGGCCGAAGAACAGCGCGCCGAGCAGCTGGCCGTAGATCAGGCCCTTGCCGGCCGCGCCGCCCAGCACGCCGGCGATCAGCGGCAGGCCGAAGTACTGGAACGGGTAGATCAGGCCGAAGGAGCCCGCCGAGAGCAGCATCACCGCGCGCAGGTTCTTCTGCGCCCAGACCGCCTTGAAGCCGTCGGTGCGCACGACCCAGTAGAGCAGCGCGGCGGCGATCGCCAGCGTGGAGCCCTTGCCCGCTCCGACGGCGAGCAGTCCGCCCACCGCGACCGGCAGGCCGAACAGGTACAGAGCGACGGCCGCGCCGAACAGCGCGAGCTCCTTCCAGAACTTGCGGAAGAACTGGCCGACCTTCGCGACGCGCGCCTTCGCGGCCTCGGAGAACGAGACGGCGGCCGCGGCCGCCTTCGCCTTGACCGCGGGGACGATGTTGGGCAGCTTGAACCAGATCAGCGGGGCGACGACGACGAAGTGGAGGAGCGCGGAGACGACGAACGGCGTCATCGGGTTCCAGTGGTCGATGATCGCGCCGATGCCCACGATCAGGCCCAGGACGACCTGCAGGCCCAGGTAGCGCAGGGCCGCGATCGTGTTGATCTTCTCGATGTGGTTGCGGCCGGCGAGCTTCCGGTAGTACGCGCCCTCCGAGGTCATCAGCAGGGACAGCTGCCAGCCGTTGGCGATCGAGGCGATCAGCAGGGTGCCGAAGTTCAGGATGCCGAACCACGACAGCGCCGGCAGGGCCAGCGCGAGCGCGCCGCGGATGAAGGCGAGCAGGGTCAGGCCGTTGCGCGGCGAGAGCTTGTCGGCGATGAAGCCGTTGAGCGGGCCGGTCGCGATGGACGCGAGCGGGCCGAGGGCCATCAGCACGCCGAAGCTGGCGGCGCCGACCGCGTGGATGGCGACCAGCGGGTAGGCGACCGAGGTCGCGATGAAGCCCATGATGCTGATCGCGCCCTGGATCATCATCCACTTCACGGCCTTGGAGTCGATCCAGTCGTCGCCCTTCGGCGGCTCGGGCTGGGCGGGCTTGGCGGACGGGCCGTCGGCGGCGGCGAGGAACTTCTCGCCGGCCTGCAGGCCGCGGCCTTCCAGGACGATCGGGGAAGGCGGGGTCGCGCGGGTCTCGACGGCGACGGCCGCGGCGATCGGGGTCAGGGCCGGGCGGGCGAGCGCCGGGGCGGCGGAGACGAGCGGCGCGGCCGCGACGACGGGCGCGGCGGACGGCGCCGGAGCGGCCGCGAGCGGGGCCTCGTCCAGCGCGAAGTAGCGGCGCACGCCGGAGAAGAGCTTCTCGAGGACGCCGGCCTTCGCCTCGCCCTTCGCGGCGTCCAGGGACTCGGTCGCGCGGGACAGCTCGCCGCGGACGCCGGGGAGGGCGCGGCCTTCGGCGCCGTCGGAGGCGGCCGACAGCGTCCGCAGCGCCGGCGCTTCGACCGCGGCCGGCGCGGCCGCGGCCGCCAGGCGGACCGGCGACGCGGCGACGGAGGCGGCGGGCGCGGCGGAGAGAGCGGAGGCGGGGAGCGCCGGCAGGGCGGCGCGGACCGGCGAGAACGCGGCCGCGGGAGCGGCCGTCAGGGCCGACGGCGCGGCCGACGGCAGCGCGGCGGAAGGAGCGGCGAAGACGCCGAGCCCCGGCGCCAACGACGGGGCGAGAGCGGAGGCCGACGGGATCGCGGAGACGCCGCCCGGCGCGCCGACGGGAACGACCGCGGGGCCGGCGACGACGGGACCGCGGGAGGCGGCGCCCGCGGCGTTGAAGCCGACGGACTGCGCGGCGGCCTCGTAAGGGGCCAGGCCCGGGGCGAGCGCGACGAGGGCCGCGGCGAGGACCGCGGCGAGGGCGGTGCGGAAGAGGCGCGTCGTTCGGGCGAGGCTCATCTTCGTCCTTATGATAGCGTGCGCGTCGTCCGGGCGCTTGGGTCCTCGGGCCCGGATGCGGGAGGCAGAGGGCCTAGGGCCCCGTTCCCCCTCGGCCCGTCCTCACTTCTTGGCGGTCTTCGCCTTCTTCGCGTCGTCCTTAGGCGGCTTGGGGTTGTTGAAGTTCCGGATGCGGTTCATCACGTTCTTGAGGAACTTGTCGAACTTCAGCCGCGACCAGTCGTTCAGCGAGGGCTGGTAGGCGCCGGCCGTATAAAGGAAGTTGAGCTTGTAGTCGGCGACCTCGCGGAAGGCGCCGGTCCCGCCGTAGGGCAGGCGCATCGTGGGCCACATGCGGCGCACGAGCAGGTCGTAGAGCTGGACCTGGGTGTCCTTCTCCAGGTTCTGCAGGGTCGGGACCTGGCCGGTCTTGAAGTCGACGATGACGACCTCGAGCTTGCCGTCCTTGGTCTCCCGCGCCACGACGAAGTCGAAGATCAGGCGGAAGACGTCGCGGTGGTCGGCGGCGCCGCCCTTCTTGAGGCGGTCGGCCACGACCAGGTTCGGCAGTTCGGTGCCGACGGCGATCGGGTAGACCTTCAGCACGTCCTCGGCGATCTGGTGCATCGCGCGCAGGCGCTGTTCGACGGTCTCGTAGAGGCCGGCCAGGCTCTCGCCCGGTCGGCCGAGCAGGTTCTTGCCCGTCCCCTTGCCGACCTCCACCTCCCAGATCTTGCGGGCGGTCGCGACCGTCTCCTCGGCCGTCGGGAGCTTGCCGGTGTTGCGGTACACCCAGACCGCCCAGTTGAAGGCCGAGTGCATCACGTGGCCGGTC
Source organism: Elusimicrobiota bacterium (assembly GCA_016194625.1). Next base: position 15,604 of record JACQBB010000466.1, read on the forward strand.
ATCATGTACACGTTGCCGCCGTCGAAGCCGCCGCCGGTGCGGCCCTGCAGGAAGCTCGAGATCTTCGACGCCGACGCCGCCAGGTCGCCGGGCTGGTTGACGCGGTACGGCCCGAGCAGGGACGCCAGCGACTCGTCGGCGAACGCCTCGCCCTCGGAGCCCAGGTGTTGGGCGGGCAGGACCGCGCCCGGCAGGGCCGCGGTGAGGCCCGCGTCGCGGGAGATCAGCATCACGTCCGACGGGTTGACGAACAGGCCCTCGTCCTCGCGCATCACCTCGAACAGGTGCGGCAGGGCGGAGACCAGGCTCTGCGGCCGGGCGGTGATCACGGCGCGCCCGCCGCGCTCGGTCACGGACCACAGCCACGCGTCGGGGTCCAGGCGCATGCCGCGCATGCCCTCGAGCAGGTCCGTCTTGGCGCGCTCGGCGTCGGCGCCCTTGGCCAGCTCGACTTCGAAGCGCGTGGACTTGAAGTCCACCGACGCGTACCGCGTCTTCGCCATCGCGACGAAGGACATCATCTCGAGCTGCTGCGGCGTGAAGCGCTGGGACGGGAGCGGCCGCGCGAAGTTGCCGCTGTGGCCGGTCAGGGAGTTGCCGTCGTCCGACAGGATCAGCATCTTGTAGCGCGAGATCTGGTCGCGCTGCTTGACGGTGAGCTGGCGGGTCAGCAGTTCGTCGACGGAACCGACGACCCCGTTGGGCTTGTCGGAGAACAGCACGAAGTACACGCCGGTCTTCATCAGCTTGGACATGTCCTCGATCAGCGGGTAGGGCACGCCGTTCGGGAACAAGCGCATGTCCAGGAAGACGACCTTGGGGAGCTGGTGATTGAGGCCGCGCAGGCCCTCGGGGATCCTCGCCTCGGCGCGCGGGGCGACGGGGTATGCGGACTCGTCCTTGTTCTCCGGGAGCTCGCGGGCCTTGGTCGCGGACAGGAAGCGCACGACG
>JACQBB010000402.1 GCA_016194625.1 Elusimicrobiota bacterium
ATCCCGAAGAACCGGTCCTATGATTTCGGCCACGAGCTGTGGCCCAAGCTGCTCAAGCTCAAGAAGCCGATCTACGCCTACGAGACCGAAGCGTACTGGTGCGACGTCGGGAACCTCTCCGAGTACCGCCGCTGCCAGGTCGACTGCCTCGACCGCAAGGCCAAGATCAACATCCCCGGCGTCGAGATGCGCAAGGGCGTCTGGGTCCAGGAAGGCACGGTCGTCGACCTGAAGGCCAAGCTGATCGCGCCCGTCGTCATCGGCAAGGGCGGTCACGTCTCCGCCGGCGCCGTCGTCGGGCCGTACTCGGTCATCGGCGACCGCGCGCGCGTCGGCTCCGACGCGCGCCTCGAGCGCTGCATCCTCTTCGACAACGTCACCGTCGGCGAGGGCGTGCGCCTCAACAACTGCATCATCGGCCCGAACGGCAACGTGAAGGAGAACATCTCCGTGTTCGAGGCCGCCGTCCTCAACATCCGGGAATAGCCGGCCGCCGCGCCCGATGGAACTGACGACCGACCGTCTCCTCCTGCGTCCGATGCGCCTGTCCGACGCGTCCTGGGTCCACGCGATGTCCACCGCGCGCGGCGTCGCGCTGCCGGCCGGCTACCCGACCCCGAAGAGCCTCGCGGCCTCCCGCAAGCGCGTCGCGCGGTCGGTCGCCGGCTGGCGCCGGCGGCCGCGGACGCGACTGTCCTTCTCCATCGTGCGCCGCGAGGACGGGGTCCCCGTCGGGCTCATGCACCTCGGCTGGCCGCACCCGGGCGTCGGGGAGCTCGGCTACAGCCTGCACCCGCGCTTCTGGGGCCGCGGCTACGCCTCCGAGGCGGCGCGGGCTCTCGTCGGCCTGGCTTTCGACGGTCTGGGCGCCCACCGCGTGCAGGCCACCTGCTGGGTGAAGAACGTCCGCTCCGCCGGCGTCTTGGAGAACGCGGGCTTGCGCCGCGAGGGCGTCCTGCGCGGCTTCCTCAAGCGCGGCCGCGTCGTCCGCGACGAATACATCTACGGCCTGGCCCGCCGCGACCGCTGAAAAAGGAGCGGGGGGCGCGCCGGAGCGCGCCCCCCGCCTTTCGTCGACCGGAGCCCCTCAGTACTGGACTTTCGGCCCCTTGCCCTGATAGACCCAGCCGTCGGAGCTGATCTTGCTCTGCGCGCGGCGGAAGCTCCAGACGATGTAGTACTTGCCCGAGCCCGTGTTGGACACCGGGATCACCGCCTGCACCTCGCCGGAGTTCTGCACGATCGCGCGGACGGGGTTGCGGACGTCGCGCTCGGAGACGACCTTGTCGGAGCAGAACCAGCCGTTGCAGTCCTTCTTGACCTGGAACGTCACCTCCAGCGGCTCGCCCTCGTAGAACGCCGCGCGCCGGTCCAGGATGGAGACCTGGAGCTGGCCGTTGGAGTTCTCGAGACGCGCGACCACCTTGTCGGCCTCGGGCTGGCGCTTGACGCGCGCGCCCGCGACGAACTCGACGGACGCCCGGCCGGTCTGCTGGTCGATGACCGGCCCGCGGACCGAGTAGCGGAACGCGCCCTCGGACGCGTCGTAGCCCACGCGATAGCCGTCGAAGCTGACGTAGACGTTCTCCTTCTCCCACGGCAGGAGCTGCTGGCCGTTGTCGTCGAAGCGGACGTCCACGACCATGGAGGAAGAACGGCGGTCGAAGCGCTCGACGAAGCGCGCGTACTGCACGCGCCAGTCCAGGCAGCGGTCCTCGTCGTTCGGGTCGCAGTCGGTGCCGACGTAGCGCCAGTACACGCGGTACACCGGCCGCTCGGCGCGGCTCTCCAGGTTCGCCGTGTAGCTGGTCCCCTGGGCGCCGACCTCGGAGCCGCCGCGCTCGACGCGCGCGCGCGCCGTGCCGAAGTCCGACCACTCGCCGGAAGTCTCCAGCGGCCAGCCGTAGGCGTTGCGGTACGGGTACCAGCCGCTGGTCACGACCCCGTCGTAGGAGCGCGGGTTGCCGACCGGCGGGAACGTCGACGGCTCATGGCCGGGGCGCGGGCGGTAGTTCGGCGGCAGCGGCGTGCGGCCGCCGCCGTTGCCGGGGCGCGCGCCGTCGCCGGGGCAGTCCACGCCGGGCGTGCAGTCGGGGCGATGACGCGGGGCCTCCGGGCAATCCACGCCGGGGGTGCAGTCCGGCTTGCGCGGCCGGGGCTGCTGGCGCGGCGCCGTGTCGGGGCAGTCCACGCCGGGCGTGCAGTCGAGACCCGTCTTCACCAGGCGCGGGGCCGCGACCGGCGACGCGACGGAGTCGCGCAGAGCGTCGCGCCCGCCGATCCCGTCGAAAGCGCCCATCGCGCCGTCGACGGCGGCCAAGGAGGCGCCGCCGCGCTTGCGTCCCGCGCCGAGCGTCGCGAGGACGCGGCCCACGCGCTCGTCGACCTTCGCCTGGTTCCTCGCCGAGTCCGCGTACGCGGCCGCCGCGAGGACGGCCGTCTTGTCGTCGGTCCCGGCGGCGACCTTCACCGCCTCGAACGCCGGCTCGCCGGCCGCGTCGCGGCCGTACGAGACCGCGAGGGCCTCGGTCTTGAAGTCCACGGCGGGGGCGTCGTCGCGCCCCGTCGTCTCGCGCCAGAAGTCCTTCCACGCGGCGGCGGTGCGCACGACCACCGTGCCGGTCTTCGACTCGCGCGAGCCGCCCGTCAGGCACGACCACTTCGCCGTCGCCGCGTCCGTGATGGACGCGCAGTCCTGCGGGGCGGCGGCGGCCGGGACGGAGGCCGCGCACAGCGCCGCGATGATCAGGCTCTTCATTCGTTCCTCTCTTGCTGGATGGATGCGCGTCTCAAGGATGTTCGTTCGACACGAAGCCGTCGAAGCGGCGCTGCGCCGCCTCGGCCGCCTCGGGGGTGATCTGTCCGGCCTGCGCGCGCTGGTACAGCGTCATGCGTCCGCGCGCGTCGGCGTCGATCGACGGGTCGCCCTCGGCCCGCATGATCTTATTGAGGAAGTACGGCCCCTGGCGGACGTTCGCGAAGCGGAAGCCCTGGATCCAGTGGTAGAAGTGGCGGTACAGCTCGAAGGTCCCGCGGATGAAGTAGTCCTTGTCGCCGTTCCAGTTCTGGGCGGTGCTGCCGGTCAGCCCCATGAACACGCGGACCAGGACGCTGCCCTCGACGTAGGTCTTCTCCGCGCTGGCCGGCAGGGTGTCGCGGTAAAGGTGGCGCACCCACATGCTGGCGAGCTTCGCGGCGAGGAACTCGGGCGAGAGCTGGACGAGCGCGTTATGGTTGAAGACCACGAGCGCGTCCGGCTCGTTCGTCTTCTCGTTGTCGTCGCCCTGCGTGCGCACCGCGGTGTGCAGGTACCAGTCCCCGAGCGAGTTGTCCACGCGGTACACGGTGTTGCGCGACAGCGCGTTCTTGATGCCGGCCGCGAGCGGATGCGTGAGCGCGAGGTCGTAGGCCTTCTTGATCTTCGAGGTCTGCGTCTCCCACTCCCCCGTGTGCCGGTCGTACCAGCCGGAGACCGAGTCCGGCGGAGCGAACGCCGCGCCGTCGAAGCTCGCGCGGCCCGCGTCGAGCGGGACGCGGCCGGCGGGATCGGCGGCCTGGGACGCCGCGGCGCGCAGGCCGTCGAGGGCCGGCGCGGACGCCGCGGGCGCGGCGGCGACGGCGGCGGCGGCCGGAGCGGCCGCGACGGGAGCCGCGGCCAGAGGAGCCGG
>JACQBB010000443.1 GCA_016194625.1 Elusimicrobiota bacterium
CGCCGCGGGCGCCTTCGCCGAGCGGCCGCGGGCGTCGTAGAACACCGTGACCGTGCCGCCGGTCGCGCGCGGCAGCACCTCGGCGCGCACCGCCTTGAAGTCCGGGCGCGCGGCCTTCAGCGCGGCCCAGTCGCGGTCGACGTCCGCGCCCGCCAGCGCCTCCCGCGCGATCATGACCGGCTTCTCGGCGTGGCCGAGCTTGCGGCTCTCGACGCCCTGAGGCCCGTAGGTCAAGATCTGCTTCTTCGCCGGCGCGTGGTAGGCGAAGGTCCAGCGCGCGCCGGAGCCGCGCAAGTCCACCGACGCGCGCAGCAGGCGCAGGTGCTCGGCGCGGGACTTGCCGCCGGAGCGGACGCGGCTCTCGGCCGCGGCCAAGCCGCCGAAGCGCTTGGCCGGCGCCAGGACGGGCGCGCCGGAGAGCGCCGACTCCGCGCCCGCGACCGGGGCGGCGTCGAGCGCCCCGCGCGCGGGGCCGGCGGCCTCGCCGGTGAGCCGGCGGAACTCGACCTCGGCCTGCTCCTTCGACTCGTCGGCGGAGGGCTGCGCGCCGCCGTCGGCGGGCGCCGGCGCCGCCTCGCGGCCGGACACGCGGGAGAACCACTCGCCGAGGCGGCCGAGCGGGCTCGACGCCGCGGCGGGCGCGGCGCTCAGCGCGGGCGCGGCGGAGACGGCGGGAGCGGCCGCCGGCACGAGCCGCGCGGGCAGCGCCGCGGCGACGGGGCGGGCGTGGCCGCCGAGCTCCGGCAGGACGGCGGACAGCGCCGGGGCCGTCAGCGGCGCGAAGGCGGACGGGGCGATCGAGGGGACGAGGGAGAGCGGCGAGACGGCGGAGGCGCCGCCGTCATGGACCCGCGCGTCCGACGCCGCGCCGACGCGGACGTCGGCGGCCAGGGCGGCCGTGCCGGGTCCGAAGGAAGACGCGAAGACGGCGGCCGAGAGGAGGGCCGCCATCGAGCGCGAGAACCAGCCGCGGGTCCGGCCTGGCTTCATTCCCTAGAGCATACACCCAGTTCCGCTGGATGTCACCCCCCCTCCGGGCCTGCCTATAGGAAGGCATTCGACCCGGGGGGCCTTGGGACCTAGGACCCCCCGGTGCCAGGCTTTAATTCATTGAGACGGAGGGGCCTTCCTCGAGGGCGCGGATCAACTGGCTGATGGCGCTGGGGGTGCGCGAGAACAGGCGGGCCAGCTCGGAGACCCCCATCCGGGTCTCCTTCCAGACGCGGTGGATGGCCTCGCGGCGGACGGCCGACACCTCGCGCCACTGGACGCGGCCCAGGATCTTCTCCTCGGCCACGCCGTGCCGGGCGGAGACCTCGGCGATGATGCGGCGGGCGGCCTCGACGGGGGCCGGGCGCGGGGCGGCCGGGGCCTCGCGGTGATGGGTCAGCTTGGAGAGGAACGCCTCCCCGCCGATGGCCACCCCGCCGACCACGGGCAGGACCTCGTCGCCGGCGGCCTTCATCCGGTCCTTGATGTACTGCATGTAGCGGACCGACTGCTTGAGGCGCGCGCCGCCGAACTTGCGCAGCACGGCCTCCGAATCCACCAAGGGCTCCTTGTGCTCCGCCTCGACGTAGGCGGCGCAGGAGGTCCACTGGTAGCGCCAGGGCTTGTCCTTCAGCGCGTCGCGGACGCAGGCCAGGTGCACGTACCGGGTCATCTCGGCCAGATGCGTCTCCTTGTCGACGAGCCAGGCCTTGTAGCGGCCCTGGAAGACGTGGCCGACGGTGTTATGGGCGCCGTTGAAGTACTTCGTGTACTGGGTGTTGAAGCCCTGCATCACGACGGAGAGGTTGGGCTGGGTCGTCTCGATCAGCAGGTCCACGTGGTTGGCCATCAGGCTGTAGGCGTACACCTTCAGCCCGTGGCGCTCCTTGTAGGACTTCAGCAGAGAGAGGAACTGGCGGCGGTCCTGGTTGGACAGGAACAGGTCCTGACGGTTGTTGCCCTGCAGGACGACGAGGTAGCAGGCTCCGGCGAACTGGATTCTCTTCGGTCTTCCCATGGCGCCTATTCTAGCACAACGGCGGGCCCTAGTGCCAGGCTTTCAATGATTCGATTCAGCCGCGGACGCGGCGCCGCAGAGCCTCGAGCGCCTCGGTCTCGCCGATCAGCACGAGCCGGTCGCCCGCGGCGATGGTCCGGCTCGACGGAGGATTGATCTCGTAGCGGTCCGTCCCCGGCGGCACGACGGCGACGAGCAGCGGCGCGTCGCCCTCCGCGCCCTTCACCTCGGAGATCGACCGCCCGACGAGCGCGGCGCCGTCGGAGACGACGACCTCGTCGAAGCGGACGTGGCTGCCCTTCTCGCGCAGCATGGAATCCAGGAAGCCGACGGTGACGGGACGGATCATCTCGGACGCCATGCGCAGCCCGCCGATGAACTCGGGGTCCACGACGCCGTCGGCGCCGGAGCGCAGGAGCTTCTCGCGCACGCCGAGCGTCTTCTGGCAGGCGAGCACGCGCGCCTTCGGGTTGAGGCCCTTGGCGCTGAGCACGACGAAGGCGTTGTCCTGGTCGGTGGAAAGGACGGCGAACACGCCGGCCGCGCGCTCGACGCCGGCGCGGCGCAGGGTCTCGTCGTCGGTGCTGTCGCCCAGCACGTACGGGAACTCGCCGCCGAGGCGCTCGGTCAGCTTACCGACCGCGGCGGCCTCCACGTCCACGACGACGAACGGCCGGCCCGTCTTGCGCAGCTCCGCGCAGACCACGCCGCCGGTGTGGCCGGCGCCGCAGACGACGTAATGCCCCGACAGACCCTTGATCGTCTTCTCCATGCGTCTCCTCCGCAAAGCCTCCGACAGGTCGCCCTCGATGAGCACCGCCGAGATCGTCGAGATGGCGTACGTGAACAAGCCGATGCCGCCCACGATGAGGAAGATGGTGAACAGGCGCCCGGCGTGCCCCAGCGGATGGACCTCGCCGTAGCCGACGGTGCCGATGGTGATCACCGTCATGTACAGCGCGTCGAACAGGGACCAGCCCTCGATCAGGTGGTAGCCGACCGTGCCGGCCGCCAGACAGGCGACCAGGAGGCCCGCGACTCCCAGCAGACGGTCGCGCGTCCGCGCCAATTCATCCACGCGGAGATTCTACCTCAATGTCCGCGCGCCGCGGCTTCGACGCGCGCGAGCGCCGCGCGGTCGGCGGCGTCGAAACCGGAGACGACGGTCTCGTAGCCGTTCTCGGCGGGCCCCGCGGGACCGGCCTCCAGCCGGCTGCGCAGGACGGCCGCCTCCGCCTCGGCCTCGGCGCGGGCGCCCAGGCGGGCGAGCGCCGCGGCGCGCAGGAGACGCGCGCGCAGGAAGCCCGGCTCCCGCGCGACGGCGCGGGAGGCCGCGTCCCGCGCCTCGGTCCAGTCCCCCCGCGCGGCGGCGAGCTGGGCGAGCCGCCACGGATAGACGGCGTCGAACGGGGCCAGGCGCTCGGCCCGCTCCCACAGGGCGCGCGCCTCGCCGGCGCGGCCGGCCGCCGCGGCCCGGTAGGCGAGGTCCTCGACGGGCCCCGGGTCCGTCGGGAACAGCGCCGCCGCGCGCTCGGGCCGGCCGTCGGCGAGCGCGCGCGGGACGCCGGCGGCGAGCGCCAGCGCGGCGAGGCCGCCCGCGGCCCAGCGCGGCCACCGCG
>JACQBB010000444.1 GCA_016194625.1 Elusimicrobiota bacterium
CGGCGCGCCCCGCGGCTCCGACGCCGAAGGGACCCCGCGGCCCGTTCTGGCCGCGCGTGTTCGCCGCCGCCATCGCGCTGGCCCCGGCGGCGCTGCTCGGTTGGCCGCTGCTCGCCGCGGGCTCCACGGTCCTGGGCGGCCTGGTCCTGGCGGGCTCCGCCGCCCTGGCCGTCATGCCGTTCCTGAACGAGTCGTCGCCGCGCGTCCTGCGCGCCGCCCCGGGCGTCCTCCTCGCCGGAGTCGGCGTCGCGGGGGCGCTCGCCGGGCTGTACTGGCCCGCGGCGTTCGCGGTCGTCGGCGGGTGGGGCCTGGTCCGCTACGGCCTCGGCCTGAGCGACGAGCGCCGCTCCGACGCGCCCGAGGCGCTGTCGGCCTTCTTCGGCGGCGTCGCCGCGCTGACCGGCGTGGCTCTGGCCGCCGTCCATCCCGCGGGCTGGCTCGCGCTGGGCGCGACCTGGCTCGCCTACCCGGCGTCGGCCCTGCTCTGGATCCACCTGCCGTCGTGGGTCGGCCGCGGCGTCGAGCAGGCGTTCTACGGCGCCTGGCAGTCCCTGCGCGGCCTCCTGCGCGTCGCGGGAGCCGCCAAGCGCGACACGAACCTGTACGAGCGCCTGGAGGCGTTCGGCGAGCGCCACTTCCGCCGCTCGAAGTGGAACGCCGTGTGGCTGATCCCCGGCGTGTGGCTGCCGGTGATGGCCGTCGAGGCCGTGAAGTACGGGCTCGCGGCCGCCGCGGGCCTGTGGGTCGGCGCCGTGTCCGCCCCGGTCAACCTGCTGTGGGGCTCGTCCTCCAAGCTGTTCGGCGCGGGCCGCGCGACGGCGTACTTCGCCGAGGCGTCGCGCTTCGTCTTCGACCGCGTCCCGAACGGCAAGGCCTCCCTGTTCAACAAGGCCGAGGCGCTGGTCCTGCCCTGGACGAACTCCCCGAGCTTCGCCGTCCGCGCGGGCGGCTCGCTGGCCCTGGGCGTCCTCCAGGTCGGCTGGTCGCTGGCGGCCGCCGTCGCCGCCCCGCTCCTGGCCGTCGCCGGCCTGGTCGTCGCTTTCGGGCGCATGGGCGCTTACGATGAGAAACGGCACTCGCCGTCCTCGTTGAGCGTGAACCGCGAGGACTCCCCGGGCGCCAAGCCGCAGGAGCCGACGAGCCCCGAGCCGACGGAGCCGGCCAAGGCCCCGCTCGCGCCCAAGCTGATCGCCGCGGCGCTGGCGCTGCTCCCGGCCTGGTACTTCGGCGTGCCGCTGCTCACCGGCACGCTGTTCGCCTCCCTCGGCATCCTGTACGGCCTGCTCGTCCTGCCGCTCGCCGCGATGCCGTTCATGGGCCCGAAGACGCCCGGCTTCTTCAAATCGCTGGCGGCGCGCGGGATGATCTACAACGGCCTCTTCCTCCTCCTGTCGGGGCACGCGATCTGGGTCGGAGCCGTCGCCGCGCTCGCGGGCTGGGGCTTCTCGCGCTGGGTGAAGTCCACCGCCGACGGCAAGGGCGGCCGCTTCGACGGCGACTCTCAGATCGGCGCTTACTTCGGCGCGCTCGGCTCCGCCGTGGCCGTCGGCGCCGCGTGGGTCGGCCTGGCCGGCTTCTGGGGACAGGCGGCGCTGGTCCTGGCCGTCCTGACCAGCCCGTTCCTGCTCGTCAACCTCCCGTCCTGGGTCGGCGCCGGCGTGGTCGGCGTGTTCCGCCACGGCGCCCGCTCGGCCGGGGACGCGCACGACGCGCTGTCGTACTGGGACGAGCACACGCATTTCACCGCGAACCTGAGCGCGCAGGCGAGCTACTGGCTGAACCAGAGCTACCTGCACGGCCTGTGGCTGTGGCTGCCGTGGGTGCCCGTGCGCGCCGTGCAGTTCGCCGACTTCGCGCTCGGCTTGGCCGTGGGGCTGGCCATGGGCGTCCTGCGCGCCCCGCTGTCCTTCGCGGCCGCGGCGACGAAGGACGCCCGCCGCGACGGCCGCGCCGCCGCGTTCTTCGGCGGCTGGCTCGACGCCTGGACCGCGGCCGCCGAGGGCGGCCGCGCGCGCCTGGAGCGCTGGGTCGGCGCGCTGAGGCCCGCGGTCGAGGAGAAGACCTCCGCGTCGGGCCGCCCGACGGCGAAGGCCTTCCTGGCGATGCTCGGCGTCCAGCTGCTCGAGCTGGGCTGGCTCGTCGGCGTCCTGCTCGTCAACCTGAGCGGCGCGGGCCTGCTGTGGGGCCTGTACAAGGGCGCGCGCGCCGCGCTGGCCTGGACCCCGGCGCCGAAGGCCTGAGCGGCTCCGGCCGTTTATCGTAGAATGGACCGATGAAGAGATACCTCGTCGTCGGCTCCGGCTTCCAGGGACGCGCCTGCGCGTTCGACATGCTGCGCGCGAAGGACACCGCGGGCGTCACGCTGTGCGACGCCTCGGCGGAGAGCCTGGCGTCGGCGAAGAAGTTCCTGGCCAAGGTCGCCAAGGGCCGCGTGACGCTGAAGCGGATCGACGCCGCCGACGCGAAGGCGGTCGGCCGCGCGATGAAGGGCCACGACGCGGTCGTCTCCTGCGTCCCCTACTTCCTGAACCTGGCGCTGGCCAAGGCCGCGGTCGCGGCGAAGGTCTCCTTCGTGGACCTGGGCGGCTCCACCGACATCGTCCGCCAGGAGCTCAAGCTCGACAAGGCCGCGAAGAAGGCCGGCGTGTGCGTCCTGCCCGACAACGGCCTGGGCCCGGGCATGATCTCGACGCTCGCGGTGCACGCGATGTCGATGCTCGACCGCACCGACGAGGTGATGATCTACGACGGCGGCCTGCCGCAGCGGCCCGTCCCGCCGCTGAACTACATGCTCACCTTCTCCGAGCACGGCCTGATCAACGAGTACGCGGGCACCGCGGTCGCGCTGGAGAAGGGCAAGCTCGTGAAGCGGCCCGCGCTGTCGGAGCTCGACACCTTCGTCCTGAAGCCCTTCGGCAAGGTCGAGGCGGGCCACGCCGCCGGCGGCCTCTCGACGCTCGCCGAGTCGTACCGCGGCAAGGTCAAGACGATGTTCAACAAGTTCCTGCGCTTCCCCGGCCACATCCCCACGATGGACGCGATGCGCGCGATGGGCTTCTTCGACCTGGAGCCCGTCGAGGTGCGCCCGGGCGTCAGGATCGCCCCGCGCGAGCTGGCCGTCAAGCTGTTCCGGCGTCACTTCCACCGCCCCGGCGACGAGGACATGGTGGTCATCCACACGGTCGTGCGCGGCGTGAAGGACGGCAAGCGCGCCCAGGTCGTCCACGACCTGGTGGACCGCTACGACCGCCGGAACAAGATGACCGCGATGATGCGCACGACCGCGTTCCCCGCGTCCATCGTCGCGCAGATGGCCGCGCACGGCCTCATCAAGCCCGGCGCGCACACCGTCGAGGCCGGCGTCCCGCCGGAGCCCTTCATCGCCGAGGCGAGGAAAAGAGGCTTCGCGCTGCGCTGGTCAGTCCGGACGCTCTGAGACCGGACAATAACAGGATAAGCCCGCCGACCAGCGTCCCCCCGATGGGGAACGGGACGCCCGCCGCCAGGCCTCCGAACGCGGCCTTCGCCGCCGCCACGCGCGGCGCGTCGCCGTGCCAGCGGACCTGGATGCGGCGCACGACGAAGAAGCAGACGGCGAAGGCCGCCAGGCAGGCGAGGACCTCGGTGACGGGGCCGAGCTCCCACTCCAAGCCGAAGAACAACCAGTCCAGGCCCAGGATGGCCAGGCCGCTGGCCGGATGGTAGAAGGTCCTGCGCTCGCCGGCGCTCACGCGTCCGGCGCCTTGGGCGCGGGCTTCTCGCCCGACGCCGCCTCGAGACGCTCGCGCTCGTGGGCGAGCTGGAGCAGGGCCGCCTCCGCGGCCTCGCGCAGCTCCTCGTTCTGGCTCATCGTCCGGCGCAGCGCCCGCGTCAGGTTGTCGATCAGCGAGTTGATCGTGCGCACGTTCTTGGCGATGTCGGGGTCGATGGTCGGAGCCATCTCGGCGGCCACGGCTTGGCCCCAGCCGCCGTTGGCGATGCGCGACAGCGTCACCTTCAGCTCCAGCGCGGCGGAGCGGCGCTCGCCCTCGCGGACGCGCTCGGCCATCACCGCGGTGAAGAAGGCGACCACGTAGAAGAACGCGAAGCGCAGAAGCAGGTTCGTCAGCGGCAGGCCCTCGCCGACCTTGCCCTTCGACCACAGCGCCGCGTAGATCAGGCTGGACACCGTGCCGATGAGGAAGCTCTGGCGCGCCTGGCTCATCAGGCCCGACATGAACATGATCAGGAAGTACATCAGGTACAGCTCGTCGTCGAAGCCTTCGCTCGAGTACACGATCGCCGAGACGACGGCGACGTCCCACAGGTAGGCGGCCCCCTGCGCCCAGGCCGAGGCGACGACGCGGGGCGGGACGCGCCAGAGCGCGAAGCTGGTGAGCAGGTAGAACACCGCGAGCGCGAACGGCCCGGCCTGGAAGGCCTGCTCCTGGCGGGGGCTGTGCAGGAGGAGCAGGGTCAACGCGAGGAAGACCACGCCGCGGAAGGCGAACACCGCCGTCTTGTCGTCGAGAGAGAACGACCGCACCATGACAGTGTGGCCCCGGAAGCGAGCCGGGTCAAGGCCCGGGACCGCGTCTTCAGCGGAACTTAACCGGACCTGTCGTTTTCGTCAGTAAATCGCGTCAGAACAGGCGCACGCCGCGCCTCGCGGCGCCCGGAGCCGCGGGGATGGTCAGGACCGCGACCGGGCTGGAGCGCAGGACCCGCTCCGCGGTCGAGCCCAGTACGCGCTCCCCGAACACCGGCTTGCGGTGCGCGGACAGCACGACCAGGTCGTGGCCCGACGCTTCGGCCAGGATCCCCGAGCGCGGGTCGCCGCGGCGCACGCGCGCGTCGGCGGACTTCGGCCAGCTCCGCCCGAGCACCGCGTCCAGGCGCGCGTCCAAGCGGGCCCGCGCCCGGCGCGGGTCCTCCCCCTCGCCGCACACGTACAGCGCGGTCAGGCGCGCGCCCAAGCGCCGCGCCGCCAGCCGCGCCGCGCGCAGCGCGTCGTCCGAGTGCGGCGTCAGGTTCACCGGGCAGAGGACGCTCTTGGGCCGGAACGGCCCCTCGAGCGGGCGCAGGACCAGGACGGGGACGCGGGCCCCGGCGACCACCGCCTCGGCGATCGAGCCGCCGACGAAGCGGTCGAAGCCGCGCCGCCCGTGGGTGCCCATCACGATCAGGTCGCACGCGCGGGCCGCCCCCAGGAGCGCGGTCACGCGCCGCGGGTCCCCGCGCAGGGTGCGCACGTGGAGCCGGGCCGGCGGAAGGTCGACGCCCTCGCGCCGCAGGCGCGCCTCGCGCCATTGGCGGAACTCCTGCATCTGACGCGCGAGCTCCTGGGGGGCGTCCGGCCAGTCGCCGGCGTCGAAGCCGAGCAGGCTCGGCGGCAGGGACTCCGCGTAAACGGCCGAGACCGTGCCGCCGAAGCGGCGGGCCAGCCCGCAGGCCGCGCGCAGGGCCGCCAGGGACGGCTTGCTCAGGTCGGCGGGGACGAGGATGCGGCGGGGCGGGAAGCGGATCATGGCGACCTCCGTGCGTCTCCTCTTATTCGCGCAACGCTCCTGCCCCCGCTTCCGCGCCGCGCGGCGAATCTGTTAGACTCCCCGCCATGAACGACCGCTTCCTCTCCGCCATCGCCGTCCTCGCCTTCCTCGGCGCCGCCGCCTGCGGCAAGAAAGAGCCCGCGCCCGCCGCCGCGCCGGCCGCCGTCGCCGCCCCCGCCGCGGCCGCAAATCCCGCGCTGCTGAACCCCGCGGCCGCCGTGGAGAAGGCCCCGGAGGTGTTCAAGGCCAAGTTCTCCACCACGAAGGGCGACTTCGTCGTCGAGATCCACCGCGCCTGGGCCCCGTACGGCGCCGACCGCTTCTACAACCTGGTCAAGATCGGCTTCTTCGACGGCTGCGAGTTCTTCCGCGTCATCGACGGCTTCATGGCCCAGGTCGGCATCCACGGCGATCCGAACGTGATGGCGAAGTGGCGCGACTCGACGATCCCGGACGACCCGCCGGTCGGCCAGCACAACACGCGCGGCATGGTCACCTTCGCGACCGCCGGCCCGAACACGCGCACCACGCAGTTCTTCCTGAACTTCAAGGACAACTCCTTCCTCGACACCTCCGGCTTTCCGCCGGTCGGCAAGGTCGTCGAAGGCGAGGCCGTGATGGACGCGCTGTACCGCGGCTACGGCGAGGGCGCCCCGCAGGGCAACGGTCCCGACCAGGGCCGCCTGCAGGCCCAGGGCAACGCCTACCTGAAGGCCGAGTTCCCGAACCTGGACGTCATCAATTCCGCGCGCCTCGTCCCGTGAGCCCGCTCCGCCCTCTGAACCTCCGCCGGTTCGGGATCGCCGCCGCCGCCGCGATGCTCGCGGCGGCCTCGCCGCTTAGGGCGGGAGAGGTCTGGCCGTCCCTCGCCGATGCCCCTCGCGTCGCCCCGCTCGGGGGCGGCGAGAATGACGCGGCGGTCATCGTCGGCGCGGAGCATTATGCGTTCGTCGCCCCGGTCCCGGGCGCCCGGTCGAACGCCGAGGATTGGCAGGCCTACCTCACGGGCGTCCGCCGCGTGCCCTTCGACAAGGTCCAATTGCTGCGCGACAACGAGGCCACGCTCGAGAAGCTGCGCAAATTCTCCGCCCGGGCGGCCTCGCAGGTCGGACCCGGAGGGACGCTGTGGTTCGTGTTCATCGGACACGGCGCCCCCTCCAAGGACGGCCGCGATGGGATCCTCGTCGGCGCCGACGCCCAACAGGACGCGGACAGCCTTTATGCGCGCAGTCTCGCGCGGAACGAACTCTTGAGCCTCCTGAACCGGGGGCGGCAGGCCCGGACGGTCGTCGTCCTGGACGCTTGCTTCAGCGGCCGAGCGCCCTCCGGCGAGGCGCTCATCGCCGGGCTCCAGCCGTTGATCGTGACCCGCTCCGCCGCGATCGCCGACGCTCGGACCGTCCTGCTCACCGCCGCCAAGTCGGACCAGTTCGCCGGTCCGCTGCCGCGCGCCGGGACACCGCGCCCCGCCTTCAGCTACCTCGCGCTCGGCGCCATGAGAGGGTGGGCCGCGGACGAGAGACCGGACCCGACCTCGCCCGGCTGGACCGGGAGAACGGCCCCGCCGCGCAGAGGACGGCGGTCGCGCCGGTCCCGTCTCCGCGCGCGGCGACGCGCAAAGCCGAGCCGGCCGCCCCGCCGAGGGATCCCGCGGCCGTCATGGTCCCGGAAGGCGCGACGGAGACGGCTCCCGACGTCTTCAAAGCCCGCTTCGCCACGACGAAGGGCGATTTCGTCGTCCAGGTCAACCGCGAATGGGCTCCGCACGGGGCCGACCGCTTCTACAACCTGGTCAAGATCGGCTTCTTCGACGGCTGCGAGTTCTTCCGCGTCATCGACGGCTTCATGGCCCAGGTCGGCATCCACGGCGACCCGCGGGTCGCGGCGCGATGGCGTGCCGCCCCGATCCCCGACGATCCTCCGGTCGGCCACCACAATGCTCGCGGCGCGGTCACGTTCGCCACCGCCGGCCCGAACACGCGCACCACCCAGTTCTTCCTGAACTTCAAGGACAACTCCTTCCTCGACAACATGGGATTCCCGCCGATCGGGACCGTCGTCGAGGGCGAGGAGGTCTTGGACAAGCACTACCGCGGCCACGGCGAGGGCGCCCCGCGGGGCAACGGCCCCGAC
>JACQBB010000445.1 GCA_016194625.1 Elusimicrobiota bacterium
CGCCGCCGCCTCCCGCCCCGTGGACGCCGACTCGGTCCTGGGCGCGTCCGGCAAGGGCGCCCCGGCGCTCAGCCGGGGGCTCTCGGCCGCGATGGCCGGCCCCGATGGCCGGGGCGGCAATCTCGGCCCGTCCGACCACGACCTGCGCGCCGCGGCGCGCGTGCTGGAGGCGCAGATGCGCCGCTCGCTGGGCGGCGGGACCCTGCTCGCCGCCGACGCGCTGAAGGCCGACGCCGACAAGCTCGGCGGCAGCCGCGCCAAGGGCGCCCGCCTCATCGAGATCCTGGCCAACGAAGGCCGCATCCTGCGCCTGGGCGGCGAGACCTGGCTGTACAGCGACCTGATGGACCGCATGGACCCGGCGTCGGTCTCCCCCGCCGTGGCCAAGGCCGGCAAGGACGCGACCGAGGCCATCCGCCTCCTCAACGGCACCGACAAGATCCCCACCCACGCCCGCGCGGTCAACCTGCTGGACTCGGCGCTGGCGTCCCTGCGCTCCGAGGGCGAGACCGGCGGCGCGGAGCAGGTCCGCGTCATCGCCTCCAACGCGCGCCTGGAGCTCCTGCGCGACGTGATCAACGCCTACATCGGCAAGGTCGCGGCCAAGGCCGAGACCGACCCGGAGTGGGAGTCCCGCCGCGCGCGCGCGGTCGAGGTCCACAACGCGCTGAACTCCCTCCACTTCGCCGCCGGCAAGCCCGCGCCGCGCTTCTCCGAAGAGGACCGGCAGTGGGTCGAGGACCTGGTCGGCGACATGAAGCCGTCCGAGACCTTCAGGCACACCGACGACGGCCGCCAGATCTCCCAAGCGCTGGACGGGCTGTTCGGCTTCGTCGTGTCCCTCAAGGAGGACGAGGCCCCGGCGCCGCGCCCCATGCTGGCCCTGCCCGCGCCCAAGTCCGACGCCGCCGGCGAGGCCCCGAAGCCCGACTTCAAGGCGCTCGACAAGGAGGCGTACAAGACCCTGCTCGAGTTCGGCACCGACATCACGCAGAAGGCCGCCGACGGCAAGATGCGCCCGATGATCGGGCGCAAGGCCGAGATCCGGCAGATGGTGAAGACGCTCCTGCGCGTGGAGAAGAACAACCCGCTGGTCATCGGCGAGAAGGGCGTGGGCAAGACCGCCATCGTCAACGGCCTGGCGCAGATGATCGTCGCCGGCGAGATCCCGGAGCTGACGGGCAAGACCATCGTCAAGATCGACCTCAACAAGGTGGTCGCGGGCACCAAGTACCGCGGCGAGTTCGAGGAGCGCATGCAGAAGATCGTGGACGAGGCCAAGAAGTCCAACGGCCGGGTCCTGCTCTTCATCGACGAGATCCACATGATCGTGGGCGCGGGCGGGGCCTCGGGCTCCACCGACGCGTCGCAGATCCTGAAGGACTCGCTGGCCGACGGCTCGCTGTCGCTGATCGGCGCGACCACGATGGAGGAGTTCCGCAAGATCGAGAAGGACGGCGCGCTGATGCGCCGCTTCAACGCGGTCAAGCTCAACCCGCCGACCAAGGACGAGGCCATCGCCATCCTGGAAGGCGTGAAGACCATCTATGAGAAGAAGCACGGGGTCTCCATCCCGGAGGAGACGGTCAAGACCGCGGTCTCCCTGGCCGCGCGCTATGTGACCGACCGCCACCTGCCCGACTCCGCGCTCGACTTGATGGACGACGCGTCCGCCGAGGTGGAGCTGAAGGCCGACGAGGCCAAGGCCGCGGGCGCCGAGAACCCGTCGCGCACGGTCACGGCCGAGGACATCGCGGTCGAGATCTCCCTGCGCACCGGCATCCCCGCCGGCAAGCTCAACGAGGACAAGCGCACCGCCCTCAAGAACCTCCCCGCCGAGATGAAGGGCGAGGTCATCGGCCAGGACGAGGCCGTCGAGAAGGTCGCCGAGGCCGTCCAGCGCGGCGAGACCGGCTACCGCGACCCGAAACAGCCCATCGCCTCCTTCGTCTTCCTCGGCCCGACGGGCGTGGGCAAGACCGAGCTGGCCCGCGCCTTGGCGCGGCGCAAGTTCGGTTCCGAGAAGAACATGCTGCGCATCGACATGTCGGAGTACATGGAGAAGATCTCGGTGTCGCGCCTGATCTCCGCTCCCCCGGGCTATGTGGGCCACGACGAGGGCGGCCAGCTGACCGAGCCCATCCGCAGGAACCCCTACCAGGTCATCCTGTTCGACGAGATCGAGAAGGCGCACCCGGACGTGTTCGACGTCCTGCTCCAGGTGCTGGAAGACGGCCGGCTGACCGACGGCCAGGGCCGGACGGTGGACTTCTCCAACACCATCATCATCATGACGTCTAATATCGGCGGCTCGCTGGGGACCGATGAGCAGGAGACCAAGCGCCGGCCCATCGGCTTCGACACCGGCGCCGCCGACTCCAAGAAGGAAGACGGCGAGGAGACGCGCTTGGAAGGCTTCGGCTTCGGCGCGAAGCTCGTGCGCGTCCCGAAGGGCCAGGGCGGAGATGACCGCAAGAAGGCCTACCTCGACGAGTTCAAGAAGAAGTACCGCCCCGAGTTCGTCAACCGCGTCGGAGAAGACGGAGTGGTGGTCTTCAACGAACTCCGGGACGAAAAGACCTTGAGCCTCATCCTGGACCTGCGCCTGAAGGCGCTCGAGAACCAGCTCAAGGAGAAGGGCCTGAAGGTCGCCCTGTCCCCCGCCGCCCGCGCCGAGGTCCTCAACCGCGCCCTGGCCCAGTCGCGCTACGGCGCGCGGCCCATCAAACAGCTCGTGGACCGCCAGATCAACAACGCGCTGAAGGACGCCGACCTGGACGGCAGGATCTCCGACGGCGACTCCGTCCTGGTGGACTGGACCGGGTCCGCCTTCCACGCCGACAAGGCGAAATAGCCGCCGCGTCCCCGCCGGCCCCCTGGCGAGATTCCAACAATTCCCCTACAATCTGGGGCAATGGATGAATTGACGCCGTACCAAAAAGCGGGCCGGCTCATCCGGCTCATCGCCTGGCTGCAGGTGGTCGCCTTCGTCGGCATCGTGGCGGCGATCGCCATCCCCATGTTCGCGACCGGCCGCACGCCCCCGCCGACCTCGCTCTTGGCGCTCCTGTTCCTCCTCTTGCCGTTCCTCTATTTCAAGATCGGGACGGCCGTCAAAGAACACCAGGATTGGGGCCGGATCGGCGGGGTCATCGTGGGGTTCCTGATGCTCTTCGGGTTCCCGATCGGCACCTTGCTCGGCGGTTACATACTCTGGTGCTTGATCAAGGGCTGGGACGCGTCGCCGGCCTGACCCGATAAGCGCTAACATAGGCGGCGCATGACCGCCTCCGCCCCGTCCGTCTCCCGCCGCGCCGGACCGCTCCACCTCCGCGAATGGGCCGGCTCGGGGCTACCCGTGATGCTCCTGCACGGCATGGCCGCGCACACGCACTGGTGGGACCGCGTCGTGCCCCATCTGGGCTCAGCCCTGAAGCCCGCGGCGTTCGACTTCCGCGGCCACGGCGAGAGCGACTGGCGCGAGGACGGCGTGTACACCGGCGAGACCTGGCTGGAGGACGTGGAGGCCGCCCG
>JACQBB010000446.1 GCA_016194625.1 Elusimicrobiota bacterium
GAACAGCACCATGAACAGGATGTACGCGGAGAAGCGCACGCGCTCGGCGAACGAGCCGGTGATCAGCGCCGGCGTGATGATCGCGAACTTCAGCTGGAACAGCGCGAACAGCGCCAGCGGGATCGTCGGCGCCAGGTCCGGGTGCGTCGCGCCGCCGACGGCGCGGAAGAACAGGTAGGTGCGCGGGTCGCCGACCAGGCCGTGGACCGAGTCGCCGAAGGCCAGGCTGAAGCCGACCGCGACCCACAGCAGGCTCACGACGCCCATCGCGATGAAGCTCTGCAGCATCGTCGAGATCACGTTCTTGCGCTGGACCATGCCGCCGTAGAAGAACGACAGGCCCGGCGTCATCAGCAGGACCAGCGCGGTCGCGGTCAGCATCCAGGCCGTGTCGCCCGGGTTGCTCGGCGCCAGGCCGGGGCCCGCGGGGGACGGGCGGACGAAGACGCCGGCGACGGCGGTCACGGCCAGCAGCCCGAGCGCGACGAGCCATTCCGGCTTGTTCTTCTTCATCGGGAGGTCCTCAGAACGAGTAGTTGATGTCGGTGAAGACGGAGACGCCCTCGCGGCCGACGCCGACGTCGACCGAGCCGACGACCTGGGGCTTGGCGACGGCGCGGAACGCGGTGCCGACCACCGGGCGGGCGTAGCGGCCGGCGGCGCGCCCGGGCGAGTCGAACACGGTCCCGACGCCGACGAACGGCGCGACCTGCAGCTCGGTGGTCACGCCGGCGGTCTTGGCCTCGTACACCTTGAAGCGCTGCTCGACGTTGGCCGCGGCGACGCCGCGGTCGGCGTAGCGGCCGTCGCCGTACGCGCGCAGCGAGTACTTGCCGCCCAGGCTGGGCAGCAGCCAGAACGGCGGGGTGGGGCCGAGGATCTCCTCGTAGTAGACCTGGGACGCGAACACCCAGTCGGGGCGCGACTCCCACGGATGGAACCAGCGCCCGTCGAAGCCGGCGCGCTTGTAGTCGTATTGGCTGAGGAAGCCGTGGACGGCCTTCTCCATGTAGACGTCGACGTACGCGCCGCGGCTGGTGGTGACGCCGTGGTCGCGGGTGTCGTAGTCGACGCTCAGGCGCGTCTCGTTGGTCTGCTGGGCGCGCTCCGAGTAGTCCGTCGGGAACGAGGCGTGGAAGTCGGGGAGGTTCGGGATGGGGCCGTTGGTGATGCGCGCGCTCTCGTAGCGCTGGGACAGGTGGACGCGCATCGGGGCGTCGCGCCACAGCGGCGCGCCCACCGCCCACTTGTAGGTCCAGAACTCCTGCTTGTAGTTCGCCTCGGCCTTCTTCGCGGTGTCCGGGCCGACGCCGAAGAAGCGCTGGCCGGAGTCGGCCGCCTGCTGGCCGCGCAGGAAGATGTCGTACGGGCTGCCCATCGCCGAGTGGTCCTCGTACTGGAGCATCACCTCGTGCTCGAACTTCGCGCGCGAGGCGCGGGCCATGAAGCTCGCGTCCTCCTGCGGGTAATAGTAGTAGCGGTAGGTCGGCGCGACGCCGAAGTTCTTGTTGAAGGTCACCGACGGCGCGTGGATCTGCTCGATGCGCTCGTCGTGCTTGCCCTGGAGCACGACGATCGGCATCACGCCGAAGGTGATGCCGCGGTTCGGGTCGGTGTCGACGACCGGGAGGCGCACGAACATGCCGCGCTTGAGCGGCGCGAGCATCCAGCGCAGGAACGGCGGTATGCCGTCGGCGGACGGCGCTCTGGCCGCATCGGTGGGGACCGTCTGGCGCACCGGGACCATCTCGTTCGGGTCCGACTCGGCCATCAGCGCGCGCGCCGGGACCGCGGCGGAGGCGACGAGGAGCGCGGCGAGCGTCAGAAATCTCATGGGGTCCATCGAGATTCTAGCTTTCCCGGCCGTCGGCGGGCAAACGCGCCAGGCTCCAGCGCGCCTGCTCGGCGAGCATCGCGTCGCCGCCGGCGGCGAACGCCTCCAGGATCGGCCGGAAGCGGGCCAGCCCGGAGTTGCCCATCGCCAGCAGCGCGTTGCGCGTCAGCCGCTTGCGCACCGCGCGCGCGACCGGCAGGCCCTTGAGGCGCGCGCGCACTCCGGCCGAGCCGGGGCCGGCCAGCTCCTCGAGCGGGAGCGCGGTCGGGACCTTCGCCGGCGGCAGGGCGCGGGCGGGCGCTTCGAAGCGGTTCCAGGGGCAGACCTCCTGGCAGACGTCGCAGCCGTACACCCAGTCGCCGACGCCGGCGCGGAAGCCTTCGGGGATGGCGCCCTTCGTCTCGATGGTGAAGTACGCCACGCACTTCGACGCGTCGAGCACGCGCTCGCGCGGGAACGCGTCGGTCGGGCAGGCGTCCAGGCAGCGCGTGCAGGAGCCGCAATGGTCGGGCCCCGCGGAGTCGGACGGCAGGTCCACCGTCATCGCCAGGCCCGCGAGCAGGAAGTACGAGCCGAGGCGCGGGCCGATCAGCATCGCGTTCTTGCCCTGCCAGCCCAGGCCCGCGGCGCGCGCGTACGAGCGCTCCAGGATGGGGCTCATGTCCGAGAACGCGACGGCGTGCGAGCCGGGCACGGCCGCCTTCAGCCAGTCGCGCACGGCGTTCATGCGGCCGCGCAGGAGCTCGTGGTAGTCGGGGCGCACCGCGTAGCGCGCGACCCGCCCGACGCCCTCGTCGGCGCGCGGCCCCTCGGCCCCGCCGCCGTAGGAGAAGCCGCACATCAGCACCGACTTCGCCTCCGGCATCCACGCGCGGATGTCCCGGCGCGACTCGGCGTTGCGCGCGAGGTAGTCCATCTCGCCGTGCATGCCGGCGGCGACGTACGCGTCGTACGCGGCGGCGTCGGGGGGCGGGACGGCCGCGGTCACGCCGGCGAGGTCGGCGCCCTGTCCGCGCGCGCGCGCCTTCAGCGCGGCGGCGAGCTCGGCGGGGCTCAGGCGCGCGCGACCTTGAGGATCTTGAAGGTGCGCACGGCGTTGGGGAGGGTGACCTCGACGGTCGCCTTCACCTTCTGGCCGAGCAGGCCCTGCGCGAGCGGGGACTGCACCGAGATGCGTCCCTCCATCGGGTCGGACTCGTCCTCG
Source organism: Elusimicrobiota bacterium (assembly GCA_016194625.1). Next base: position 3,039 of record JACQBB010000446.1, read on the forward strand.
CCGACGAGCGTGTACTCGACGGTGTCGCCGTCCGAGTCCTCGAGCGTGACGACGGTGCCGATGGCGACGGTGTCCTTGGGGATGTCCATCTCGTCGATCATCTTGGCGCTCTGCAGCTTGTCCTGGATCTGACCGATGCGCCCCATCACCTCGCCCAGCTTCTCCTTGGCGGAGTGGTACTCGGCGTTCTCCTTCAGGTCGCCCTTCTCGCGCGCCTCGCCGATGTCGATGGACAGCTGGGCCTTCTGCTTCATCAGGACCTGCAGGTCCTTCTTGAGCTTCTCGTATCCGGCGCGCGTCAGGTAAGTGTCGGCCATGGGGGCGGGGTCTCCGTCGAAAGGGGTATGACGAAGATTATAGGAAATCCCCGGCCGCCGCGCTCAGTCAAGGAGCTTGCGGACCGCGGCCGTGAGCTTGCGGGGGTCGAAAGGCTTCGCGAGGAGCGCGTCCGCGTGCTCGGCGAGGAAGGCGGCCTGCGCGCGGCTCGGGGAGCCGCCGGTGATCGCCAGGATCCGGATCCCCTGGGTGAACGGGCTCGCTTTCAGGATGCGGCAGATCTCGTAGCCGTCGACCACCGGGAGGAGCAGGTCGAGCACGAGGAGGTCGGGCGGGCAGCGTCCGATCTCGACCAGTCCGCGGACGGGATCGGCGACCGCGGCGACCTCGTAAGGGTCCGCCGCGCGCGCGAGGGCGCTCCGGATCGCGGCGCCGACCGCCGGATCGTCGTCGACGATCAGCAC
>JACQBB010000447.1 GCA_016194625.1 Elusimicrobiota bacterium
ACCTCGGCGATGTTCTTGCCCTTGTAGCGCACGGTCAGCGTCTCGTCGTTGAAGCGGTGGCCGTGGCACTCGTCGCAGGGGACGTACACGTCGGGCAGGAACTGCATCGAGATCTGGAGGACGCCGTCGCCCTGGCAGTTCTCGCAGCGGCCGCCCTTCACGTTGAAGGAGAAGCGGCCCGGCTTGTAGCCCCGGGCCTTCGCGGCGGGCAGCATCGCGAACAGGTCGCGCACGGGGCCCCACAGGCCGGTGTAGGTCGCCTGGTTGGAGCGCGGCGTGCGGCCGATGGGCGTCTGGTCCACGACGATGACCTTGTCCAGGTCCTCGATGCCGGCGATGGACTTGTGCGCGCCCGGCTCGTCCTTGGCGTCGTGCAGGCGCTTGGCCAGGGACTTGTAGACGATCTCGTGCACCAGCGTGGACTTGCCGGAGCCGGACACGCCGGTCACGCAGACGAACTCGCCCAGCGGGATGTCCACGTCCAGGTCCTTCAAATTGAATTGCTTGGCGCCGCGCACGCGCAGCATGCCTTTCGGCTTGCGGCCCTTGGACGGCGGGGGGAGGTGGCCTTCGCCGCGCAGGTACGCGCCGGTGAGGGACTCCTTCGCCTTGAGGATGTCGTTGATGCGGCCCTGGGCGACGATCTTTCCGCCGTGGACGCCCGCTCCGGGACCCAGATCGACGATCCAGTCGGCCGAACGGATGGTCTCCTCGTCGTGCTCCACGACGATCAACGTGTTCCCCAGGTCGCGCAGGCGCCGCAGAGTGGTCAGAAGGCGCGCGTTGTCGCGCGGGTGCAGGCCGATGGACGGCTCGTCGAGCACGTACATGACCCCGGTGAGGCCCGAGCCGATCTGGGTGGCGAGATGGATGCGCTGGGCCTCGCCGCCGGCCAAGGTCTCGGACGCGCGGTCGAGCGTCAGATAATCGAGACCGACGGCCGACAGGAACTCCAGGCGCGAGACGATCTCCTTCATCACCTGGCGCGCGATCTGGCGCTCCTGGTCGCTGAGCTTCAGTTCCTTGAAGAACGCGAACGACTTCTCGACGCTCATCTTCACGATGTCGGTGATGCCGCGTCCGTCGATCTTGACGGCCAGCGCCTCGGGCTTCAGGCGCGCGCCCTTGCAGGTCGGGCACAGCTTCTTGGCCATGAAGCGCTCGGCGATGGCGCCCTTCACGAAGTCCGACTCGGACTCCGAGACGCGGCGCTCCAGGTTCTTGATGACGCCCTCGAACTCCTGGTCGTTCTTCGCCCACGACGGCTTGTAGGTGCCGCCGCCGTGCAGGACGATCTTGCGGTGCTCTTCCGAGAGCTTGTTCCACGGCTTGTCGAGGGGGATGGAGAACTGTTCGGCGATCTGCTCGAGGATCTCGGTGTAGTAGCCCGACCAGGAGCGCTTCCAGCGGTTCGTGCGCGTGGTGACGGGGTCGGACCAGGCGACGATGGCTCCTTCCTCGATGGACTTGGTCGGGTCGGGGATGATGCGGTCCTCGTCGACCTCGGTCTTGACCCCCAGGCCGTCGCAGGTGCCGCAGGCGCCGTACGGGGAGTTGAAGGAGAACAGACGCGGCTCGACCTCGGGCAGGGACAGTCCGCACTTCGGGCAGGCGTGATGTTCGGAATGGAGCGCGCCCGCCGCCGGGTCGTCCGACGGCTCGACGCGGACCAGGCCGCGCGATTCCTTCAGGGCGATCTCGATCGAGTCGTTGAGCCGCTGCTTCTCGTCGGCCGACACCTTGAGCTTGTCCACGAACAGCTCGATGGTGTGCTTCTTGTAGCGGTCGAGCTTGGGCGGGGAGGACAGGTCGTGGGACTTCCCGTCGGTGCGGGCCGTGACGAAACCGGAGCGCAGCAGGCGCTTATAAAGGTCCTCGTAGGTGCCCTGACGGCTCTGCACCAGCGGCGCGTGGATGGTGACGGACTGCCCGGACCGGGTGCGCATCACCTCGTTGACGATGGCCTGCGCGGACTGCTTCTTGATGCGCGAGCCGCGGTTCGGGCAATGCGGCTGGCCGACGCGGGCGTACAGCAGGCGCAGGTAGTCGTAGATCTCGGTGACGGTGGCCACCGTCGAGCGCGGGTTGTGCGACGGGTTGCGCTGCTCGATGGCGATGGCGGGGGAGAGGCCCTCGATCAAGTCCACGTCCGGCTTGTCCATCAGCTCCAGGAACTGGCGCGCGTACGCCGACAGCGACTCGACGTAGCGCCGCTGTCCCTCGGCGTACAGCGTGTCGAACGCCAGCGAGGACTTGCCGGACCCGGACAGGCCGGTGATGACCACCAGCTTGCCGCGCGGGATCTCCAGGCTGACGTTCTTCAGGTTGTGCTGGCGGGCGCCGACGACGCGGATGGTCTCCATGCGGGGGAGATTCTAGCATGTCCGCCCGCCTCCGAACAAATGTCCGATACGAGCGACGGAACAAAACGAGGGGGGTCTTCGTATGACTGTGCGGCCGTTCGCGCGACCGCTCCGCCACTCTTGATAATCCATATCACCGGTGATAGTCATGGGCCAGATCGAAGAATGCCGTTCCTTGTCCGACCAGGACCTCTCCCGCAACTTGAAGTTCTTGGCCAGCCGCGACAGCCACGCGATGGCGCGAATGCTGGTCCATCTCGCCGAATTCGACCGGCGGGGGTTGTGTTTGAAGGAAGGCGGGGAATCCCTTTTCGCCTATTGCACGCGGATGCTCGGCTACGACGAGTTCGACGCGTTCCGCCGCATCCGGGCCGCACGGACCATCAACAAATATCCATCGGTCCTTTCCCTGATCGAATCCGGGAAGATCTCGATCACGGCCATCGCCGTCCTGCATCCATACCTGACCCCGGAGAACCACAAGGCCTGGTTCGCCGAGGTGGCGGGGAAATCGCGCCGCGAGATCGAGGCTCTCATCGCCGCGCGCCACCCTCAAGGGGCCCGGCCGGACCTTACCCGGCGCCATCCGCCGTACGCACCCCAATTCGCACCGAGCGCGCCGCCGCACGCCTTGGAGGCGGCTTCCGCGCGACCGGACAGCCCGACCGTCGTCGTTCCACCCGACCCATCAGCGTCTCCGCCCGACTCGGCATTGGAGATCCCCGCGGATGCGCCGCCGTCGCGACCGTGGGAATGGCAGGCGGTGGTGCCCGTCGCGATGGACCGCGTCCGCATCGGCTTCGACGCCGGGATCTCCGTCCTGCGCCTCATCGACCGGGCGCGGCAGGTCCTGCGCCACAAATATCCGGCCGGACGCCTGGAGGACGTGATGCACGACGCGCTGGAGATCTTCCTCGACCGCAAGGACCCGCAGCGGAAGTTCGGTCTCAAGCCCGTCCCCGTCGTGAGGGACGCCGCCCTGCCGCCGCCGCGCGAGCCGCGCTTCCTGCGCGACATGAAGGCGGGGCGCTACATCCCGATGAAGGTCAAGAGCGCGGTCTGGCAGCGCGACGGCGGGCGCTGCGCGTGGCGGTTCGAGGACGGGACGGTGTGCGGCTCCAAAGACTCGCTGGAGTACGACCACGTGCGCCCGTTCGCGAAGGGCGGCCGCTCGGATTCGCCGCGGAACGTCCGCCTCCTCTGCCGGAACCACAACCGCGAGGCCGCGGCGGCGGCGGGGCTCAGCGTCCCGGCGTCTTCCTGAGGAAGGTCGAGCGGCGCAGGCGCGCGACGGGCTTCGGGTGGTTCAGCGTGTAGTGCAGGCCGCGCGACTCCTTGCGGGCCAGGGCGCTGCGGATGACGAGCGTCGCCACGTCGGCGATGTTGCGCAGCTCGACGATGTCGGGGGTGGGGACGGTGTCCCAGTAGTACTGGGCGATCTCCCGGTTGAGCAGCTCCATGCGCGACAGCGCGCGCGCCAGGCGCTTGTCGGAGCGCACGATGCCGACGTAGTTCCACATCAGCTGGCGGACCTCGTCCCAGTTCTGGGAGACGACGACGGCCTCGTCGGAGGTGACGGCCTTGCCGTAGCGCCAGGGCTTGGGCGTGAAGGCGCCGGCGCGGGGCAGGGAGCCGGGCGTGCCCAGGTGCTCGGCCAGGCGGTGGGCGAACACGCAGCCCTCTAAAAGCGAGTTGGAGGCGAGGCGGTTGGCTCCGTGAAGGCCGGTGCGCGCGGTCTCGCCGACGGCGTACAGGCGCGGGACGGAGGTCCGGCCCCAGGAGTCGGTGGCCACGCCGCCGCAGAAGAAGTGCGCGGCGGGGACCACGGGGATGGGCCTCACCGCCATGTCGATGCCGAAGCCCAGGACCTTCTCGTAGATGTTCGGGAAGCGGGTCTTGAGGAACTTGCGCAGATGGTGCGTCATGTCCAGGAACACGCACTCGTCGCCGGTGCGCTTGAGCTCGGCGTCGATCGCGCGGGCCACGACGTCGCGCGGGGCCAGCTCGCCGCGCCGGTCGTAGCGGGGCATGAAGCGCTCGCCGCTCTTGAGCCGGAGCTTGCCGCCCTCGCCGCGCAGGGCCTCGGAGAGCAGGAAGCTCTTGGCCTGCGGATGGAACAGGCAGGTCGGGTGGAACTGGACGAACTCCATGTCGGC
>JACQBB010000448.1 GCA_016194625.1 Elusimicrobiota bacterium
GGCGGCGCGGTCCTTCGCGTAGCCGGGAAGGTCGAGCAAGCGCGTCGCGGCGCGCCCGGCGCTCGTGGCCTTGTCGATCGGGGCGATGATCTCCGTCTCGGTGTCGACCTCGGAGCGGTCGCCCGATAGCTCGACGTGTACCTGGGAACGCCCGGGACCGAGCACGGCGTCGAGCGCCTTCTGGGCGGAGGCGGCCAGTCGCTCCGCGGCCTCCGCCTTCTCGGCGTCGGCCGTTGCGGCCGACGCGGGAGCGCCGGCCATCCATGCGACGAGCACGAGTCTCCGCATCAATCGTGAGGATACATCATGAAGCGCGCTCCGGGGTTAACGATTTGTTATCGCTGACGGGAAGGATGAACGCGAAGCGGCTCCCTCGGTCGGGAGCGGAGGAGGCCTCCAAGCGGCCGCCGTGACGCTCGACGATCGCCTTCGCGATCGACAGCCCGAGTCCGGTGCCGCCCGAACGCAAGGGGTCCGGGCCGCGCTCGAACGGGCGGAACAATCTCGAGACGACCTCCGGCGCCATCCCCACCCCGGTGTCGCGGACCGCGCACTCGACCCCGTCGGCGCGCCGGCGCACCGTCACCTCGACGCGCCCTCCGGCGCGGGTGAATTTGACGGCGTTGGAGACGAGGTTCGTGACCACCTGGACGATCAGGTCCGGGTCGAGGCGCAGAGGGGGGATCCCGGGATCGGCGGCGAAGGCCAGGGTCAGGCCGCGCTCTTCGGCGCGGGAGCGCTGGAACTCCGCCGCGTCCTCGGCCAGGCGGGCGAGGTCGGCGATCCGCGGCCGGTACTCCAGCTGGCCGCGCTCGATCTTGGCCAGGTCGAGCAGGCTGGTCACGAATCCCGCCAGGCGCGCCGCGTTCGCCTCGACCCGCTCCAGGCGCCGGCGGTCGTCCGGGCCCAGCGCCGGCGACTCGCGCAGGAGCTCCTTGACGTAGCTCTCGATGGCGAACAGCGGCGAGCGGAGCTCGTGCGTGACCGACGCGACGAAGGTCCGCTTCAGGTCGTCGAGCTCGCGCAGGCGGTCCGCCATCGCGTTGAGTCCGCGGGCCAGGCGCGCCAGCTCGTCGCGGCCGTCGTCGGGGACGCGGCGGTCCAGGCGGCCGCCGCCGATCTCGCCCATCGCCGCCTCGATGGCGAGCAGGCGGCGGCTCATGCTCCAGCCCAGCCCGAGGCTCAGGACCGCCGCGAGGAACAGGACCAGCGCGAAGCTGCGCAGGAGGTCGTTCTGGAGCGCGCGCCGCGCCGCGTCCTGGCGCCGGTCGAGTTCCCGCCGCGAGAACCCCACCTCGACCAGGACCTCGGGGCGGCCGTCGGCGGCCGGGACGACCGCGCTCTCGCTGCGGATCGTTTCTCCCGACGGCAACGGAGCGGGCTCCGGCCCCTGCCAGCGTCCGTCGTAGCGGGCGCGCACCCGCGCGATCTCGGGGCGCGCCTCGTCGAGGTGGCGCAGGTAATCGATGAGCATCAGCGGGTCGCGGGCGAGTTGGGACTCCCGCGCCATCACGCGGACGTCGTCCAGGGTGAGGCGGACCTTCTCCTCCTCCGCCGCCCTCAGGCCCCGCCGCTGGGCCGCGTAGAACAGGCCGGTGACGGTGACCAGCGCGGCCGCGCCGGAGAGGAGCATCGCCGCCGCCAGCTTGGCGCGGAAGCCCATGTCAGCGCTTGGAGCGCAGGCGGTCGATGCGCTCGAGCGCCTTGCGCGCCTGCTCGTTCTCGGGGTCGATCTGCAGGATGCGCAGGAACATCGCGCTGGCCTGCAGGTACTCCCCGCGGGCGTAATGCTCGACGCCGTTCTGATACAGCCGCTCGACCTCGCGCAGGTCGCCCGTCCGCGGCGGCGCGTCGGAGCGGCGCGGCGCGGCGGCGGGCGCCGTCGAGGCGTCGACGCCCGGGGCGGGCGGCGGCGCGGGCGCGACGGGGACCTCGATCATCGGCGCCGAGCCGCCGGGGAGCGGCTTGCCGGCCGCGCGCTCGCGGGCGAGCTTCAGATAGGCGCGCAGCGACTCGAGTTCCCGCTCGCGCGTCTCCACCTTGTCCGCCGTCTCCCAAGCGGAGATCGCCTCGGGCAGGCGGCCCTGCACGTAGCGCAGGGAGCCCAGGCGCTCCAGCGCCGTCGCGTTGCGCGGCTCGAGCGCGAGCAGGTCGTTGAGCAGGGCCTCGGCGCGCGCGGAGTCCCCGCGCGTGTTGGCGAACTCGACTTGATAGAGCAGTTCCTCGATGAAGCCGCGCGGATGGTCCGCCGGCAGACGCGTCGCCTTCAGACCGAGCGCCTTCTCGAGGTCGTCGAGGAGGTGGCCGAGCCGCGCGTCGTCGGACTTCTGGCTGTACGCGTAGGAGGTCTGCAGCATCGCCAGGCGGTCCTCACCGTAGAACACGCGCCGCAGGCCGGCGACCAGCGTCGCGTCGAAGCCGTCCGCGGGTTCCGGCAGGTCGGCGTAGTAATAGGCGACCAGGTCGAGGCGGTTCGAGAGGCGGATCAGTCCCTGGCTGAGCGGCTGGCGCTCAGCGAAGGCGACCAACGCCTTCTTGGCCGAGCGGTAGCGGCGCTCCTCGATGAGACGGCGCACCTCGGCCAAGCGCGGGTCGGCGAGGTCCTGCGGCTTGAGCTCCTGGCTGTACTCGTATCCGTAGTCGGGCCCGCGCTCGCGCAAGCGCTTTGCCTGCGCCAGAAGGTCCTGACTGAGCTCGTCGTCGGCGGTCGGCGCCCCGAAGTGATAGGTGAGGCTCACTCGATGGGAACCGGACTGGCCCGCGACGCCGCCGAACGGGACCAGGAACGCGTAGTCGAACTGGATCTTGTTGATGCGATAGGCTCCGCCCACCGTCATCTGCCGCCAGCCGGAATCGTCCAGACCCCAGCCCAGCGAACCGCGCAGGCCGAACTGGCCGTAGTCGAGCGTCGGAAAGAAGCGCTCGGCCGCGAACACCGCGTCGCGTGCGGCGCCGCCCGACGCTGAAGGGCGCTGCTTGAGCTCGCCGACCC
>JACQBB010000015.1 GCA_016194625.1 Elusimicrobiota bacterium
ATCACGAGCAGCGACTCGAGCGCGGCGAAGCGCACGGTCAGGTTCGCGTCGTTCAGGCCGCCCTGGACCAGCGGCAGGTAGCGCGAGTCCTTGGCGTAGGCGAGCGCGAGCAGGGCCGCGGCGCGCGTCTGCACGTTCTTGCCCTGGCGCACGACGCTCTCCATCTGCGCCTGGAGCTGGTAGTCGGTGGTGCCCGCCAGGCCCTCGGTCAGGAGGAAGCCGAGCTCGGTGTAGCGGGTCTTCAGGTTGAAGCCGGTCAGCGTCGTGAGGCGGTTGAGGTTGCCGATCGAGGCGTCGAGCTGGGCGGCCGAGTCGGGGCGCGCGTCCATGCGCTGCTGGAGCAGGCGCAGCAGCTGGGCGTTGATGCGCGGGTCGATCAGGTCGCGCTGGGCCTGCACGCGCGGCGCGGTGACGACCAGCGGCTCGAGCTGGAAGGCCATCGCCTCGTCGAGGACCAGGTTTCCGCCGACGGCTTCGGCCTCGACGCGGACCGGCTTGGCGGGGACCGCCTTCTCGTCGGCGGCCTTCTTCTTCGGGTACAGCTTCAGCGCCGAGACGCAGTACTCGGCGACGACGAAGTCGTTGCCGGTCTCGCCGTCCAGGCGGTTCAGCAGCAGGGTGTAGTCCTCGGCCGTGCCCAGCTCGCCCAGGTATTTCGCGGCCATGCACTTCACCAGCCACGACGGGTCGTCGAGATACAGGCGCAGGCGCGCCAGGCCCGCGGGGTCGCCCAGCCGCGCCAGGCCGGCCGACGCGTACACCCGGAGCAGCGGCTCGGTGTCGCGCTCGGCGGCGGCGGCCAGCAGGACCATCGCCTCGCGCGGGTGGCCCCAGACGACGAGCGACTCGAGAGCCGCGAAGCGCACGCCCGGGTTCAGGTGGATCAGCGCCTCGTTGAAGATCTGCAGGTGCGCGATGTCGCGCCAGCGCGCCAGCGCGACCAGCGCCTGCGCGCGCGACTCGTCGTCGTGGTCCCAGCGCGCCATCTCGATGAGCTGCTGGCGGAACACCGGGTCGCGGTTCGACGCGAAGGCCTCCGACAGCGGGATGCCCAGGTTCAGGAAGCGGTTGCGCAGGTTCCAGCCGATCGGCGAGCCGACGAGGAGTATGTCCCCCTCCGGCGTGCCGCTGGCCGCGCCCGAGAGGTCGCGCTTGTAAGAGGAATGGCTCTCCGCCAGCTTCACCAGGGAGGCGGTGATCTGCGCGTCCACGGGCAGCCCCGCCGGCGCCGCGGTGGACATCGCCAGCGAGCCGGGCCGCGGACGGTACGCCTCCGGGGACGACTCGAGCTTCACGTCCACGCCGCCGCCGCAGGCCGACAGAGCCGCCCCGGCGGCGCACAGGGCCGCGGCGGCGAGGAGGCGGCTTCGGGTCGTCATGACCATTATTATGAGTTATCGGCGCCGAGCGCGCCACCCCGCTTCACCGGACTTTGACGGACTCGAAATACCGCCGTAACACGGTCCGGCTAGACTTTTCCCAAGCGCGGCGGATGACACCACGATCCCCACCGGCCGCGCCGACCCCACCAGGAGCGCCCGCCCGAGGTCCTTGAGGCCTCGGGCGGGCCATTTCCCGCCCGGACGGTCCCTAAGGGAGCGGGCGCGGTTCGGGACGCGGCATCGTCTGGAAGGCCTTGAACATGCGCTCGATCCAGCGCGCGTCCATCTCGTCGAACGGCGCGGACGACTTGGCCTGGAACACGGCCCACGGCTTGCCGTCGCGGTCCTGCACGGCGACCGCGATGTCGCCCCCCTCCGAGCGGGCCGTCCCGGACGCGTAGACGCCGCCGACCAGGCCGTCGGCCGCGATCGCCGCGGACGCCGGCTCCGGACGCGCGGCGCCGGGCTGGAACGCCCGGCCGTCGGGCTGGGGCAGCCACAGGCCGCACCAGGTCCAGGGCGCGCCGCCGAACGCGTCCCACAGCCCGTCCACGACCTCGCGCATCATGCGCTCGGGCTGCGGCTCGCGGCGCCGCCACTTGAGGTCCAGCGCGTGCTTGACCTTGTCGTAGCGCGCGCGCGACGGGCGGTCCTTGATGTCCAGCTTGTCGCCGGCGCCGGGCTTTCCTTCGGGGGGGTTCATTCCGCTTTCTCCAAGACGACCAATTGCCCGCAGGCGCCTTCGATGTCCCGCCCGAGGTTCTGACGGACCGTCGCCTTGAAGCCCGCGGCCATCACGCGCTCTTGGAATCGGCGCGCGTCGGTCTCGTCGGTGGGCTTGTGCGGCGTGTCCGTCTGGTTGAAGACGATGAGGTTCACGTGCAGCAGCGAGGACGGTCCCAGGTCCTTGAGCCAGCGCACCAGGGCCTCGGCGTCCTGCGCGCGGTCGTTCTCGCCCTTCAGGAGCACGTACTCGAAGAAGATCTTGCGGTTCGTCTCCTGCAGGTAGGCCTTCAGCGCCTCGGCGAGCTTGGCCAGGGGATAGGCCTTGTTCATCGGCACCAGGCGCGTGCGCAGCTCGTCGGTGGCGGCGTGCAGCGACAGCGCCAGGTTCACCTGCGGGAAGTCGCGGCCGAACTGGACGATCCTGGGAGCCAGGCCCGAGGTCGAGACCGAGATGTGCCGCGCGCCGATGCCGAAGCGCTTCTGGTCGATGAGGACGCGCAGGCTCTCGGCGACCTCGTCGTAGCACGCGAACGGCTCGCCCATGCCCATGTACACGACGTTGTCGAGGCGGCCCTCCAGGCCCTGACGCTTCATGTACTGGCGCCAGAACAGGACTTGGTCGGTGATCTCCTCGGGGGTCAGCGTGCGGTCCAGGCCCATCAGGCCGGTCGCGCAGAAGGTGCAGCCGACCGCGCAGCCGACCTGCGAGGAGATGCAGGTGGTCCAGCGCGTCGGGCTGGGACGCAGCAGGACGGTCTCGACGGTCTTGCCGTCGCGCAGGTTCAGCAGGGCCTTGTGCGCGCGCTGGTCGGGCGACACGTCGACGCGGCGCTCCTTCAAGGACAGGATCGGCGCGCGCTCCGAAAGCGCCGCGCGGACGTCGGCGGGCAGGACGGTGATCTCGTCGTAGGACTCGACGGCCTGGTCGTACACGGCCTTGCGCACCTGGTCCCAGCGGTAGCCGGGCTGGCCGAGGTCCTTGAGCGCCGCCGAGACCTTGGCCGCGTCCATCAGTAGGTGAGCTCCTTCACGTTCGGGTTCTCCAGGAGCTTGCGCACCACGTTCTTCTGCTCCAGGCGCGGGCCCGACACGTACCACTCGCTGTAGTACTTGCCGCCCTTCTTCATCAGCTTGCGGTGGAGCACCGTGACGCCGGCCTCGCGGAACAGCGTCTTGATCTCCTCGAGGTCGTTCTCGTCGAAGTCCGAGGTGATGCGGAAGGTGTGGCGCTGGCGCAGCTCGTCGATCCACGCGTCCAGGCGCGGGAACACCGACTGCACGAACAGGACCAGCACGGTCGCGGCGGCGGCCAGCGCGTAATCCTGGAAGCCGACGACCATGCCGACCGCGGCGACGACCCAGGTGGTGGCCGCGGTGGTCAGGCCGGTCACGCGCTCGCCGTCGCGCATGATCGCGCCCGCGCCGAGGAAGCCGACGCCGGCGACGATCTGGGCGACGATGTGCGCGTCGCGCAGGCCGTAGGCGCGGTTGTTGATGATGGTGAACATCGCGGCGCCCAGGCAGATCAGGATGTTCGTGCGCAAGCCGGCGGCCTTGTCGGAGAGCTCGCGCTCGATGCCGATCAGGGCGCCGAGTCCGAAGGCGACGAGGAGGCTAAGCGAGTCCTGCGTGAGCGGCGTCATGTTCCCTCCCTGAGCGCGGCGCGAGCGCGAGCTCGGCCGCGCGGCGTCCGGAGCGCACGCAGTCCGGCAGGCCGACGCCGCCGTAGGAGCTGCCGGCCAGGATGAGGCCGGGATGGCTCTTGAGGCAGGACGACAGCCGGTCGAGGCGGCGCGAATGTCCGACGTTGTACTGCGGGTTCGACTTGATCCAGCGGGCGGTCTTGGCCGCGGTCGGCATCACGCCCTTGATCCCGAGCACGCGCTCCAGGTCCTCGCGCACGCGCGTCTCGATGCGCATCACGGCCGCCTCGGCGGACTCCTCGCGGCCGGCGCCTCCGACGAACGCGCGGATGACGACCTTCCCCTCCGGCGCGCGCGCCGGGAACTTGCTCGACGAGTAGGTCGCGGCCGTCATCGTCAGGCCCTCGCCGCGGGCGGCCAGGAAGCCGAAGCCGCGCGGCGGCGCGGGGAACGACGCGGCGTCGTAGATCAGAGTGGTCGTGGCCGTGGAGACGAACGGGATCTCGCGCAGGCGCATCGCCAGCTCGGGGTCCAGGCTCTCGACGGTGTCGGCGAACGCCGGCGCCGGGGAGGCGGCGATGACGACGTCGGCCTCGAAGTCCCCCTTCGGCGTGACGACCTCCCAGTGCCCGCCGTGGCGGCGCACCGCGCCGACGGGACAGTCGAGATGGACGCAGCCGGAAGGCAGGCGCTTGGCCAGCTCCTCGACGATGCGGTTGAGGCCGCTCTTGATCGTCATGAAGGTCGAGAAGCCCTCGCGCCGCGGGGCGCGCTTCGGTCCGCGCACCCACAGCGAGCGCGCCAGGCCGCCGCGCTTCTCCATCTCGAGGAGCTGAGGGAAGGTGCTCTGCACGCTCATCTTCTCGGGGTCGCCCGCGAAGATGCCGGCGAGCATCGGCCCGACCAGGCGGTCGAGAGCCTCGGCGCCCAGGCGGCGGCGCGCGAAGTCGGCCAGAGACTCGTCCTCGTTGCCCTTGCGCGCGGGCATCAGCGGCTCCAGCGCCATGCGCAGCTTCGCCCTCCAGCTGAACAGCGGCGAGAACGCGAACGGGAGCAGCTTCGTCGGCGAGACCAGCTGCATGCCCGCGGGCATCGGCAGCAGGCGGCCGCCCATCAGCACGCTCACCGTCGGGTCCGGCGCGGTCCCGACCAGCTCGCCCTCCAGGCCGAGCTCCTTGACCAGCTCCAGCATCTCCGGCTTCAGCGTCACGAAGCTGTCCGGGCCGGTCTCGACGACGACGCCGTCGACGGTCTCGGTGCGGATCTTGCCGCCGAGGCGCGGCGACGCCTCCAGCACGGTCACCTCGACCGCGCGGCGGTGCTTCTCGGAGAGCTTGTACAGCTCGCGCGCGGCGGCGAGGCCGGTGATGCCGCCGCCGATCACGACGACGCGGCGCGGCTTGTCGCCGCGCCCGTCCCTCATCGGGCGGTCATTTCGTGGACGCATTCGGCCACCATCCTCACGTTGTCGACGGGCGTGCCCGGCAGGATCCCGTGGCCCAGGTTGAACACGTGGCCGCTGCGGCCGCGGTTGCGGGCGATCACGTCCTCGACGGCGGCCTTCAGCGCCTTCTTCTCGGAGAAGAGCAGGACCGGGTCCAGGTTGCCCTGCACCGGCCGCCGGCCGAGGCGCTTGCGCGCGGCGTCCAGGTCGATGCGCCAGTCCACGCCGATCATGTCGCCGCCCGCGGCGGCGAAGTCCTCGAGGAAGCCGTTGGTGCCGGTGCCGAACGAGATCACCGGCACGCCCCACTTCTTCGCCTCGTTGAGGACGTAGGCGGAGTGCGGGCGGACGTAGCGGCGGTACTGGTCGGGCGACAGCGCGCCGATCCAGGAGTCGAAGAGCTGGACGGCCTGCGCGCCCGCCTCGACCTGCCGCTTCAGGTACTCGGCAGTCACCTTGCGGACCTTGCGCATCAGCTTGTCCCACAGGTCCGGACGGTCGGTCATCATCGCCTTGACGACCTTGTAGTGGTCGGAGGGGCCGCCCTCGACCATGTAGCTGGCGATCGTGTACGGCGCGCCCGCGAAGCCGATCAGCGGGACCTTGCCGTTCAGCTCCCGGCGGATCAGGCTGACGGCCTGGTACACGTAGCCGAGGTCGGCCGCGGCCGTCGCGTCGGTCAGGCGCGCGATGTCCTTCTCGGTGCGCACCGGGTTCGAGATCGTCGGACCCGGGGCGAAGCGCAGCTTCAGGCCGAGCGTCTCGACGGGGAGAAGGATGTCGGCGAACAGGATGGCGGCGTCGATCGGCAGCGCGCGGATCGGCTGCATCGTCACCTCGCAGGCCAGCGCGGGGGTCTTGGCCAGCTCCAGGATGGAGTGGCGCTTGCGCAGGGCCCGGTACTCTTCCATGTAGCGTCCGGCCTGGCGCATGAACCACACCGGGGTCGCGTCGACCGACTGGCCGCGGCAGGCGCGCAAAAAGCGATGGTTTTCTCTCGTCATATGAAGATGATACCAATTCGGCGCCCGGCCGCCGAGGGGGCCGTCAGGACGCCAGCAGGGTGTCGGCGGTCCGCAGGGTCTCGAGCAGGGACTCGTCGGTCTTGGCGCGCCAGAGCTTGCGGCGCAGGTTCTCGTTGGTCACGAGGGAGGCGATGCGCTGGAGGATCTTCAGCTGGACGACCGGAGTCTCCGCCGGGGTCAAGATGAGGAACACCAGGCGGACCGGGACGCCGTCCGGCGTCGGGAACGGGGCCGCCTTCGCGTAGCGCCCGACGGCGATCAGCGGCTCCGGGAGGCCCGCCAGGCGCGCGTGCGGCACCAGGACGCCGCGCCCGACGGCGCTGGCGAACTTGGACTCGCGCTCCCACACCGCGGCGACCGCGGCGGCCGCGTCCAGCTCCGGCCGCTCCGCCTTCAGCCGGGCGGCCAGCGCCTGGATGGCCGCCCGGCGGTCGCCGACGGCCAGGTTCGCGTCCACGACGGCGCCCGCGAACAGCTCGCCGTCGGCCCAGCCGCGGGAGCGGCCGAACTCGTCGCGCACCTCGCCGATCAGCTCCTCGACGATGTCCTCCAGCGTCAGCAGGCCGGTGACCCGGCCCAGCCCGTCGCGCACCAGCGCCATGTGCACGCCCTTGTCGGGCATCGTCTTGACCAGCTTCTCGAGCGGCTCGTCGTCGGTGATCTCGTACAGGTCGCGGCGCAGGCGCTTGAGGTCGGGCTCGGCGCCCACCTCCTTGAGGACGAGGTCCTTCACGTGGACGTACCCGACGGCGGTGTCCAGGTCCAGCTCGCACAGCGGGTAGCGCGAGAAGCGCTTGTCGCGGATCAGCTTGAGGTTCTCGGCCCACGGCCGCGCCAGCGACAGGTAGACGATCTTCTCGCGCGGGCGCATCGCCTCGGCGGCCTTCGCGCTGGCGAAGTCGAACATGTTCTCGAGGAGGATCAGGCGCTCGAGCGGCATCGCGCCCTTCTCCTGCGTCTCGCCCAGCAGGACGCGCATCTCCTCGACGGTGACGCCGTGCTCGGCCTCGGCCGCGGCCTTCAGGCCGCACAGCTTCAGCACGCCCTGCGACATCCCGGTCGTCAGGCGGATCGGCGCGCGCAGCAGCCGCGCGACGACCTTCAGCGGCCGCGCGAAGAACAGCGCGAGCGGCTCCGCGTAGTGGATGGCGACCGCGCGCGGGATCAGCTCGGCGAAGACGATCTGGAGGACGGTCAGGATCCCGACGGCGATCGTGAACGCCAGCGCGTGCAGCCACACGGGCGGCAGGGTCAGCCCCCAGGCGGTGAAGCGCTCCTCGAGCTGCGCCATCACCATCGGCTCGCCGACGGCGCCCAGCGCCAGCGAGATCATCGTGATGCACAGCTGCATCGCGGCCAGGTACTCGTCGAACCGGCCCATGATCTCCTGCACCGCGAGCGCGCGGGAGTTGCCCTTGCGCGCGAGCAGCTCGATGCGCGCGGGGCGCGCGCGCATCAGGCCGAACTCGGCCAGCACGAACGCGGCGTTCGCCGCGATCAGCAGCAGGACGAGAAGGTCGATCACGCGACCCCCTCCAGGCGCCGCGCCTCGCTCTTGAGCTTCTGCAGGTCCACCTTTCCGGAGCCCAGCAACGGGAATTCCTCGACCTTGTGGAAGTTCGACTTGTCGGGGATCCAGAGCTTGGGCAGGCCGGACTCGAGGACCTTCTTGAGGACCGCGTCCACGCCGACCTCGCCCTTATAAAGGACGACCAGCCGCTCGCCGCGCTTGTCGTCGGGGACGCCCGCGACGACGAAGGCCGGGTCGATGACGCCGAGCGCGTCCTGCAGGCTCTCCTCGACCTTGATGTGCGGGACCATCTCCCCGCCGACCTTGGAGAAGCGCGACAGGCGGTCGGTGAGGGTCACGAAGCCGTCCTCGTCGATCTTGGCGATGTCGCCGGTCACGTAGTAGCCGTCGCGGATGACGCCGCGCGTCTTCTCCTCGTCGTCGAGGTAGCCCTTCATCACGTTCGGGCCCTTCACCAGGAGCAGGCCGGGCTCGTCGGGGCCGAGCTCCTTGCCGGTGTCCGGGTCCACGACCTTCATGAACACCCCCGGCAGCGGCTGGCCGACGGTGCCGAGCTTCGTGCCGGTCTGCTTGACGCCCGGCCAGTCGATGTCGGGG
>JACQBB010000399.1 GCA_016194625.1 Elusimicrobiota bacterium
GCTGATCAAGCACGCGTCCAACTCCTTCCTGGCGACCAAGATCTCCTACATCAACGCCGTCTCCGCGCTGTGCGAGAAGGTCGGCGCCGACGTGAAGATGGTCGCGCAGGGCATGGGCCTGGACCGGCGCATCGGGCCGATGTTCCTCAACTCCGGCATCGGCTTCGGCGGCTTCTGCTTCCCGAAGGACCTCGAGGCGTTCTACTGGATCAGCAAGCAGAAGGGCTACGACTTCCACCTCCTGAAGGCGGTCAAGGAGATCAACGAGCACCAGAAGGGCTGGATCGCGCGCAAGATCGAGGAGAAGCTCTGGAACCTGGAGGGCAAGACGGTCGCGATGCTGGGCCTGGCGTTCAAGCCCGACACCGACGACATGCGCTTCGCCCCGTCCATCGACGTGGTCACCCAGCTGAAGAGCCGCGGCGTGAGGGTGCGCGCGTTCGACCCCGTCGCCGGCGAGCGCGCGAAGGTCCTGCCCGAGTTCGCGGGCGTGAAATTCTGCAAGGACGAGTACGACGCGCTGAAGGGCGCCGACGCGCTGGCCGTCGTCACCGAGTGGCCGCGCTTCAAGGCCTTGGACCTCAAGAAAGCCAAGAAGCTGATGCGCACCGCCGTCCTGCTCGACGGGCGCAACGTGTTCGACCCCGACGCCGCGCGCGCGGCCGGCTTCGACTACGCGGGCGTCGGCCGGCCCTGACATGAAGCGGGTCCTGATCACCGGCGGCGCGGGCTTCCTCGGCTCGCACCTGTGCGACCACTACCTGTCCCGGGGCTGTTCGGTCATCGCGGTGGACAACCTGCTCACCGGCAGCATGGCCAACATCGAGCACCTGCTCGGGAACCCGCGCTTCACCTTCATCAAGCTGGACGTGACCAACTTCCTGCACGTGCCGGGCAAGCTCGACCTGGTCATGCACTTCGCCAGCCCCGCGTCCCCGGTGGACTACGCGCGCTGGCCGATCCCGACGCTGAAGGTCGGGGCTCTGGGCACGCACAAGGCGCTGGGCCTAGCCAAGGACAAGAAGGCGGTGTTCTGCCTCGCCTCGACCTCCGAGGTGTACGGCGACCCCGAGGTGAACCCCCAGCCCGAGTCTTACTGGGGCAACGTGAACCCGATCGGCCCGCGCGGCGTCTACGACGAGGCCAAGCGCTTCGCCGAGGCGATGACGATGGCCTACCACCGCTCGCACGGCATGCCGGTCAAGATCGTGCGCATCTTCAACACCTACGGCCCGCGCATGCGCCGCGACGACGGCCGCGCGGTCCCCAACTTCATCACGCAGGCGCTGGCCGGAAAGCCGATCACCGTGTACGGCGACGGCTCGCAGACCCGCAGCCTGACCTACGTGACCGACCTGGTCGACGGCATCGACCGCCTGGTGCGCGCGAAGATCACGGGGCCGGTCAACATCGGCAACCCGCGCGAGATGAACCTGCTCGAGATCGCCGAGACGGTGAAGCGCCTGACCCGGTCGAAGTCCCGCATCGTCTTCAAGAAGCTCCCGGTCGACGACCCCAAGGTCCGCCGCCCGGACATCACGCTGGCGCGCAAGGCCCTGGGCTGGTCGCCGAAGGTCCCCCTCGAAAAGGGCCTGCCGCGGACCATCGAGTACTTCCGCAAGTCCGCCTGAACCCCGTCCTCTCCGTCGTCGTCCCCTGCCACAACGAGGAAGGCAACCTGGCGCGCTACCCCCGGGAGCTGTTCCCCGCGCTGGACGCGCTCGGCGTCCCGTGGGAGGCCCTTCTCGTCGACGACGGCTCCACCGACGGCACCGCCGCCGCCGCCGCCGCGCTGGCCGCGTCGCGCCCCGGCGTCTCGGTCCTGACGCTCAAGCCCAACCGCGGACTGGGCGGCGCCCTGCGCGCGGGCTTCCAGAAAGCGGGCGGCGAGTGGGTCGCCACGCTCGACGCCGACCTCACCTTCCGCCCGGAGACGCTGAAGGCGATGCTGGAGGCGGCGCGCGCCGTCGACGCCGACCTCGTCGCGGGCTCGCCGTACCTGCGCCGCGGCGACCTCGGCGCGGTGCCGTGGGTCCGCGCCCTGCCCAGCCTGATGCTCAACGCCCTGTACCGCGGGATCTTCGGCATGCGCCTGACCGCCTTCACGCCGGTGTTCCGCCTGTACCGCGCCCGCAAGCTCGCCGAGCTGGACCTGACGGCCGAGGGCTTCGAGATCAACGCCGAGATCGCCGCCCGCGCCCTGCTGGACGGCTGGCGCGTCACCGAGGTCCCCGCCGCGCTCGAGACGCGCGTCTCCGGCGTCTCCAAGCTGCGCCGCTGGCGCGAGCTGTCCCGCCACGCCCGCCTCCTCTCCCGCCTCCTCGTCGGCTGAGGCCGCGCCCGCCTCCCGGCTTTGACATTTCCTTGACGTCGGATGTTTATGATATTACATAATCTCCAAAGTCTACCCTCTCCCTGGAGCGTGCCATGTCCTGCGACCCTCGCAACTACAGAGCGCCTGGGATCCTGCCTGCCCCGACGGCCGGCGATTCCCTCCCCAACGATGAGTTCATCCGCGTCGTCCCCCTGGTCCCCGCCGATGAGACGGGCGACTTCCCCGACTGTCCGCCGGCGTTCGCCTATCAACTGCGCATGCGTCCGGACGGCGCGACGGCCGCGGCCGGATGCCGCTTCAAGACCTTCCGCGCCTCCGTCCCGCTGAAAGACGTGCCGCGGCGAGGACCCCTGGGGGACTTGCAGGGCGCCGCGCTGCGCGGGGCGCGGATACGCCTCATCCGCGACCTGAGCCGCTCGCTGTTCCGTCCCCTCGACCCCCTCTGGCCCGGGTTGTCGCAAGCGCTGCGCGCGGCGCCGGAGCAGAGCGTCGATCTCGATCCGAAGCTGGGGCTGGCCGGCGGCCTGGCGGCGCTCGAGGCGCTCTGCGCGCCGAGCGACGGGGACCTCGGCGGCGGACCGGACGCGTTCGTCATGGGCGCCAAGGCTCGCCGCCTGCTCGTGTCCGAGTCGGAGAAGGCGGGCCTGGCTCCCGACTACCGGTTCACGCGCCTGACGGAGCGGCTCACCCTGCACTATCACGGCGTGCCCGTGCTCCTCGGGGACGTCCCGGATTCCGACGCCTGGGCCCTGCGTCTCTCCGGCCCCTCGGGAGTCCGCGTCCTGTACGCGGACGGGCAGGAGCTGGATTGGGGCATCACGACGAGACGGGACGCGTCGCAGGGGATCGTCACGGCCTCCTACGCCCTGCTCGTGCCGGAGCCGCGCTCGGTCGCGCGCGTGACCGGGATCTTCGGCGAGCGCCTGGACGTCGGCGCGTCCGTCGGGCGGAAGGACGACTGCGCGGAGCACGACGTCCTGCTCGAGTCCCTGGCGAGCACGCCGTCGGTGACCGGACACCTCTACCCCGTCCTCATGTCCGACGGCGGCTCCGCGCTGGCGGACGAGCGCGACTCCCCGCGCTCGGCCTCCGACTTCGACCCCGAACACCCGGACGCCCGGACGGTCGAGCGGATCCGCCAGCTCGAGAAAGAGGCCCAAGAGAAGAAGAAGCGCCGCCATCTCACCCGGGAAGAGATCATCGAGATCA
>JACQBB010000400.1 GCA_016194625.1 Elusimicrobiota bacterium
CCCCATCATGCGCGAGTACTCCATGCGCTTGGAGCCCAGGATGCCCAGCACGCCGACCACGCGGTCGCCGTGGCGGTACACGTGGGTGACCAGGCTGGCCGCCTTCAGCTCGGGCAGGCCGGCCTCCTCGCCGATGCGCACGCGCACGCGCGCCGGCAGGTGCTCCTTGCCGCTCTCCTTGATCTCGCGCTCCAGCACCTCGGCCAGGCGCTCCTTCTCGCCGATGACGCGCATCAGCGACTGCACGGCCTTCAGGTCGCCGAACTGGTCGGCGTTCGACAGGATGTTGTCGGCGCCCTCGATGTACAGGGCCTCGGGAGCGCTCACTTGTCCGACTTCCCGCAGCAGCTCGCCGGCCAGGTCGGCCAGGCCCTGGAACTCGCGCTCCATCGCGCCCAGCTTCGACATCACCTGCGCCTGCGCGCGGTCCACGGGACAGCCGCGGACCTGCTCGTTGAGGAAGTTGTTGAGGACGACCAGCTGGCGCGCGTTCGGCGCGAAGCCGAGCGCGATCGGCCAGTGGCGGACCATGCCGGAGTCGGTGACCATCACGCCGAGCACGTTCTTGCCGCCCAGCGAGATCAGCTCCAGGCGCTTCAGCGTCTGCTTCTTGGCCTGCGGGGAGAGCACGACGCCCGCGCTGTGCGACACGCGCGACAGCAGGCGCGAGGTCTCGACCAGGAGCGTGTCGAGCTCGCCGATGCGGCGCTTGTACTGCTCCTCGATGCGCTCCTTCTCGCCCAGCGCCAGGCGCTGGACGCCGGACAGGTAGTCCACGAAGAAGCGGTAGCCCTTGTCGGTCGGCTCGCGTCCCGCGGAGGTGTGCGGCTGGGCGAGGAAGCCCTCGTTCTCCAGCTCCTGCAGGATGTTGCGGATCGTCGCGCTGGACAGGTCCAGGCCCGCCTCCTCCGCGATCAGGCCCGACGACACGGGCTTGGACGTGCGGATGTAGTAGTGGACGATCCACTGGAGGAGGTGGCGCTTGCGCTGTTCGACGACCTCGGGCTTCAGCTGTCTCATATCTCGCGGATGACCCGCCGCTGATTATTAGCAGTCGTTTCTTCCGACTGCTAGATTATAGCAACGGCCCTCAAAATCGTCAATCCCCCCTCCCGAGTGCTTGTTTTGGGCCTCTTCGTCGGGGCTTCAGCCGCCCATAAGCCGGCCCGGGTACATTGGGAGCGAAGGACGACAGGAGGAGCTAATGAAGACCGTTCTCGTGGTGGACGACGACAAGACCCTGCTCGGGATCATGGCCCGCCAGCTCGGCGCGGCTTATCGCGTGCTGACGGCCGACGACGCCCGCAGCGCCCTCGACGCCATCTGCACCCAGTCCCCCGACCTCGTCCTCTTGGACCTGTGCCTGCCCGGGGTCAGCGGCGGCTTCATCCTGCGCGCCGCCCGTCACGCCGTCCCGGGCCTGCCGATCGCGCTGGTCACCGGAGCCGCGGACCTCGACGAGGTCGAGCGCACGCTGAAGAACGGCGCGCGCGGCTGCCTGCTGAAGCCGTTCTCGAGCGAAGAGCTCCTCGATTTCGTGGACGGCCTGACGGCCGCCGAGGCTTGATATGGAGGCCGCCATGGACGCCCCGTTTGCCGCGCTCAAGAACGTGCTCGTCGTGGACGACGACCCGGGGGTGCTGCGCGTCGTCGCCCGCCTGCTCGCCGGACGGTTCGAGGTCCGCACCGCCGAGGACGCCGACACCGCCCTGCGCATGGCGCTGGCCAAGCGCCCCGACCTGGTCCTGATGGACGTCCACTTCCGCGGCACGGACGGGATGACCGCGCTGCGCGAGCTGACCCGCTTCGACCCGGACCTCCGCGTCGTGATGCTGTCCGGGGACCATAGCCCCGAGACCGTGGACCAGGCGATGCGCTGCGGCGCCGTCGCCTACGTGACCAAGCCCGTCGCGGCCGACGAGGTCCGGGACATGGTCGACCACGCGATCGCCCTGCCGAGGTCCGGACGGAGTTGACGCGCGGCGCGCGGCCTGTTACATTTAGGCGCGATGAGCGTCTCCTCGCACCTGTCCCCCGAGCCCGAGCGCCGGCTGTGGCTGATCCACGAGCACCTGCGCGCCGAGGCCGAGCGCGCCGACTGGAAGCTGGCCGCCATCGCCTTCCTGTGCGCGCTGGAGGCCGCCGCCGCCCCCGCGCCGGCGCGCGCCGCGCTGGCCGCGCTCGTCGCCGTCGCCCTGCTCAGCCTCCTGCCCGGGGCGCGCAAGTCCCGCCCCCTGCCCCTGATCGACCCCGAGCCCGGCCGCCACAGCGTGGACGACTCCCTGCTCTCGCCCGAGGACCTGACCAAGTACGCGGTCGGCGACCTGATCCTGAAGCTCGACCGCTACCTGGGCGGCGGCATCACCGCGACGCCCTACTACGAGGACCTGGTCGCCGAGATCGCGCGCGCCGCGCGCCGCGCCGCCCGCCAGCGCCGCCTGCTGACCGCCGCCGCGCTCCTGGCCGCCGCCGCGCAGGTCCTGCTGCTCGTCCTCGCGTTGAAGCGCCGCACCTCGCCGCTCGACCGCCTGTTCTGAAACAGCGCCCCCGGAAGAACGGCGGCCCGGCTCTCGCGAGCCGGGCCGCGTCCTTTCCGGTGCGGAGGATTACTTGCGGGCGGAACCGTTCAGGGCGGCGACCTTCGCGCCCGAGATGACCTCGTCGATGATGCCGTAGGCCTTGGCTTCCTCGGCGGACATGTAGTTGTTGCGCTCCATGTCGCGGTTGATCTTCTCGAAGGGCTGGCCGGTGTGCTTGGCCATGATCTCCTCGAGGACCTTGCGGGTGTGGGCCATCTCCTTGGCCTCGACGATGATGTCGGTGGCCTGGCCGGAGATGCCGCCGACGAGCGGCTGGTGGATCATGATGCGCGAGTTCGGCAGAGCGTAGCGCTTGCCCTTGTTGCCCGCGGCCAGGATGACCGCGCCGAAGCTCATCGCCATGCCCATGCAGATGGTGGTGATCGGCGACTTGATGAAGTTCATCGTGTCGTAGACCGCGAGGCCCGCGGTGACCATGCCGCCGGGGCTGTTGATGTAGAGGTTGATGTCCTTGGTGTTGTCGTCGCTGTCCAAGTAGAGCAGCTGCGCGATCAAAGTGTTGGCCGAGTCCGTCGTGAACTCGCCTTCGTAGCCGCCCACGAAGATGATGCGGTCCTTCAAGAGCCGCGAGTAGATGTCGTAGCCGATGACGGAGCCCTGCGTGGCGCGCTCGATGACTTGGGGGATGAGGTTCATAGCCCCATGAAAACAAATCGCGACG
>JACQBB010000401.1 GCA_016194625.1 Elusimicrobiota bacterium
CGTCCTGCTGTTCGCCTCGACCGGCCCGCTCGACGCGCCCGCGTCGGCCGCGCCGGCCGGCGCCCGCTCCGTCACCGCCGCGATGCTGTCCCGCGAGCTCAAGCCCACCGAGACGGAGCTGGCGCGCGTGCCCGCGATGACCGACGACCACGCGCCGCTCGACGCGCTGATGGCGGCGACCGCCGTGCGCTGGCGCGGCCTGCTGCAGGCCGGCATGAGCGAGGTCCTGGTCCGCTGAAGCCCCTCGACACCCGCGCCCCGGTCGAGCGCACCCTGCTGGTCGGCGTGGGCCCGAAGTCGCAGACGGCCCTGATCCGCTCGAGCCTCGACGAGCTCAAGCGCCTGGTGGACACCGCCGGCGCGGTCGTGGTCGGCGAGGCGACGCAGGCGCTGGCGCGCTTCAACCCGGCGACTTTGATCGGCCAGGGCAAGGTCTCCGAGATCGCGGGCATGTGCCAAGGCCTGCGCGCGGGCACCGTCGTGTTCGACCTGGAGCTGTCGCCGGGCCAGCAGAAGAACCTGGAGAAGGCGCTCCCGAAGCGCAAGATCGTCGACCGCACGCGCCTGATCCTGGACATCTTCGCCCAGCGCGCGCGCACCAGCGAGGGCCGCCTGCAGGTCGAGCTGGCCCAGCTGTCGTACATGCTGCCGCGCCTGACCGGCGCGTGGCGAGAGTTCTCCCAGCAGGCCGGCGGCATCGGCACGCGCGGCCCCGGCGAGCGCAAGCTCGAGTACGAGCGGCGCCACATCCAATTGCGCATCCAGCACCTGGAGCGCGACCTGGAGCGCATCCGCGCGTCGCGCCGCCTGCGCCGCGAGCGCCGCGCGGGCGTGCCGGTCCCGCAGGTGGCGCTGGTCGGCTACACGAACGTCGGCAAGTCCACCTTGCTCAACAAGATGGTCGGCGAGCGCGCGACGTACGCCGACGACAAGCTGTTCGCGACGCTGGACCCGACCGCGCGGCGCGTGCGCCTGCCGGAGGGGGGCTGGGCGGTCGCGACCGACACCGTCGGCTTCATCCAGCGCCTGCCGACCACTTTGATCGCGGCGTTCCGCTCGACGCTCGAGGAGGTCGAGGCCGCCGACGTGCTGGTGGTGGTCTGCGACGCGTCCTCGCCGGAGCTGGAGGAGCAGCGCGAGTCGGTGGACGAGACGCTCTCGGAGCTGGCCACGCAGGGCATCCCGCGCGTCGAGGCGTTCAACAAATGCGACCGCCTGACGCGCGAGGCGCGCGCCGACCTGGAGCGCCGCCACCCGGACGCGGTGTTCCTGTCCGCCGAGACCGGCGAGGGCGTGGACGCGGTGCTGGAGCGCGTGGGGGCGGCGCTGGCCGACCGCTGGCTCAAGCGCGAGATCGACCTGCCGCCGCAGAAGGCCGCGCTGGCGTCGCGCTTCTACGAGAGCGCGCAGGTGCTCGGGCGCGAGACGAAGGGGACCGCCACGCGCTACCGTCTGCGGGTCACGCGCGAGAACTGGAACCGATTGCAGGCGCTTCTGGCCGAATGCTAGGATTCCGTTGGAATCCATGATGGATTTTCGAATCCTCGCCCTCTTCGTCTTCGCCTACCTCGCCGGCGGCATCCCCACGGGCTATCTGCTCGTCAAGCGGTTGTATGGGTACGACATCCGCACGCGCGGCTCGGGCAACCCGGGCACGGCCAACGTGTACCGCAACGCCGGCGCGCTCGCGGGCGCGATCACGCTGGCGGTGGACGCGTTCAAGGGCTTCGCCCCGGTCCACCTCTCGCTGTTCCTCTATCCCCGCCGCCCCGAGCTGGCCATCGCGGTGGGCGTGGCCGCGATCTTCGGCCACAACTGGACCCCGTTCCTCGGCTTCAAGGGCGGCAAGGGCGTGGCCACCTCCGCCGGCGTGTTCTCGGCGCTGCTGCCCGGGCCGATGCTGGCGACGGTCGCGGCCTTCATCGTCGCGGTCGCCGCGTCCGGGCACATCTCCGTCGGCTCGATGACCGGCGCGGTCGCGCTGCCGGTCGCGGCGCTCGCGCTCGGCTCGCCCCAGGCCTTCTGCTGGGCGGCGGCCGGAGCCGGCGCGCTGATCCTCGTCAAGCACGTCTCCAACATCAAGCGCCTGCTGGAGAACCGGGAGCACGGCATCCATGGCCCGAGCGCGTAAGCCCGACGTCTGCGTCCTGGGCGGGGGGATGTGGGGCGTCGTCCTGGCCCAGCACCTCGCGCACAAGGGCGCGCGCGTGACGCTGTGGGAGTTCGTCCCGCAGGTCGCCGAGTCCCTGCACCGCACGCGCGAGCACCCGCACATCCCCGGCTTCCGCCTGGACGAGTCGGTCGTCGTCTCCAACGACCTGGGCGAGAGCGTGGCCGGCGCGTCGGTCCTGCTCTTCGTCCTGCCGTCGAAGGCGATGGCGTCCACCGCGAAGGCGATCCGCCGCTCGGGCCGCCTGCACCGCGGCGCGGTCGCGGTCAACGCGTCGAAAGGCGTCGAGCCCGGCACCTTCGCGACGATGGGCGACATCGTCGCGCGCGAGCTGCCGGAGCTGAAGGGCAAGGTCTGGACGCTGACCGGCCCCAGCTTCGCGCGCGAGGTCGCGCGCGGCGTGCCGACGGCGCTGATGCTCGGCGGCCCGTCGGGCGCGAAGGCCAAGGAGCTGGAGCGCCTGTTCGACGGCGGCGCGCTGGCGGTCCGCCGCTGGCCCGACCGCGTCGGCGTGGAGCTGGGCGGCTCGCTGAAGAACGTGATCGCGGTCGGCGCCGGCATCCTCGACGGCCTGGGCGCGGGCGCGAACACGAAGGCGGCGCTGCTGGTGAGGGGCCTCGAGGAGATGTCGCGCCTGATCCGCGCGGCCGGCGGCCGCGCCGACACGGTGTACGGCCCGGCGGGCCTGGGCGACCTGATCGCGACCGGAACCTCGTCCGAGTCGCGCAACCGCGGCTTCGGCGAGAAGCTGGGCAAGGGCATCCCGCCGAAGAAGGCGCTCGCGCAGATCCCGACGATCGTCGAGGGCGTGGAGGCCGCCGTCAGCGCGATGGCGCTGTGCCGCCGCCACCGCGTGAAGGCCCCGCTGATCGAATCCATCTACAAAGCGACCCGAGGGGCGCCCGCGCGCCGCGTGCTGACCGCGCTCGGCTTCCGCTGAGCGCAGGAGACTACCATGGCCAAGAACGAGAAGGGCAAGAACGGCGGCGACGACAAGGACAAGCCGAAGCCCAAGGGCGAGAAGGAGGTCCGGATCTACTCGCTGGCCACCACGGTCAACGAGTGCATCATCTTCCTGGAGGAGATGGAGGGCAGCCGCCTGCTGCCCATCTGGATCGGCATCGCCGAAGGCCAGGCGATCGCGATCCGCTTCTCCGGCATCGTCCTGCCGCGGCCGCTGACCCACGACCTGCTCATCGCCGGCATCAAGCAGCTCGGCTGGGAGGTGACGCGCGTGGTGGTCAGCGACATCAAGGAGAACACCTTCTACGCGCGCGTGCACGTCAGCGACGGCAAGCGCGTCGAGCAGCTGGACAGCCGCCCGTCCGACGCGATCGCGATCGCGGTCCGCGCGGGCTGCCCGATCTTCGTCGACGAGTCGGTGTTCGCGCGCTGCCAGACCCTCAGCAAGCCGATCTCCGAGGACGAGGTCTCCAAGTTCAAGGAGGACCTGAAGAACATCCGCCCCGAGGACATCTTCAAGGACCTCAAGAAGAAGCCGGGCGACGAGCCTCCGGCCAAGAAGGAGCCGAAGGAGAAGCCCGAGCAGCCGCCTGAGGAGGGCGACGAGAAATGAACCGCCTCGACATCATCAAGGCCGTCTCGAAGGTCCTGACGACCAAGGGCGAGGCCGCGCTCGCCGTCGAGACCACCTTCGAGACCGTGCGCGCCGCGCTGAGCAAGGGGGAGAAGGTCGTCATCTCCAACTTCGGCACCTTCCGCGTGAAGTCGCGCCAGCCGCGCGTCGGCCGCAACCCGAAGACCGGCGAGCAGGTGAGCGTCCCCGCGCGCCGCGGCGTGCGCTTCAAGGCCTCGAAGAACCTGCTGGACTAGTGGAACTCCCGTTCCTCCCCGACCGCGACTACTTCACGATGCGCGAGGCCGCGCGCCTGGCGCAGGTGCCGGCGCACACGCTGCGCTACTGGGAGTCGCGCTTCGGGGATCTCAGGCCGAGCCGGCTGGCGGGGGGGCACCGCCGCTACACGCGCGCGGACCTCGAGCTGATCCTGGAGATCAAGGACCTGGTGCACCGGCGCAAGCTGACCGTCGCCGGCGCGCGCCGCGCGCTGATCGACAAGCGCCGCGGCGGGCCCGCGCCCGCGCCGGGAGCCGCGCCGGCCGACGGGGGGCCCGCGCTCAAGCTCTTGCGCGAGGTCAAAAAAGAAATTAGAATGTTGCTGGACGAGTTCGGCCGTTGAGTCGGCTACGCCGCGTCTGAGGCCGGGGACTGGCTCAATGGTAGAGCGCTCCCTTGGGGTGGGAGAGGCTACAGGTTCGATTCCTGTGTCCCCGACCCCAGCCGCGGCAGGCTCGTCGACGCACCCGGGGTATAGCTCAATTGGCAGAGCGCTTGGTTCGGGACCAAGAGGTTCTCAGTTCAAGCCTGAGTACCCCGACCACTTTCCGACGCGGATGGACGAAGGACGGGACGCTCCGAAAGGGGCGTCCCGCTTTTTTTGAGCGCCCCCTTGCGCGGGCCCTTGACAAATCATTAGAATGGCGGAGCCCGCCCCCTTGACGCGTCGACATCTGCTCGTCACCGGCCGCGTCCAGGGAGTGGGCTACCGCTGGTTCGCGCGGGAGCTGGCCGAGTCGCTGGGCGTCACGGGCTGGGTCCGCAACCGCGAGGACGGGTCGGTGGAGGCGGAGGCCGAGGGGACGCCGGAGGCGCTCGACGAGTTCGTCGCGCGCCTCAAGGACGGGAACCCTTCGGCGCGAGTGGCCGCAGTCGCGGAAGCGCCGCGCGCCCCCGAGGGGTCGCGCGGATTCGAGATCAGGCGCTAAGGAAACAATGGAACCGTCGACCGACACCATAAGCCAGTACTTCAAGGGCATCCAGAAGCTCGCGCAGGTCACCCGCGAGGAGATGCACGAGCTGTGGAAGAAGGCCAAGAAGGGCGACGGCCCGTCCAAGCAGCGCATCATGGAGGCGAACCTGCGCCTCGTGGTGCCGATCGCGAAGAAGTACCACCGCCAGGGCATCGATTTCATGGACCTGGTCGAGGAGGGCAACCTCGGCCTGATGCACTCGATCGACAAGTTCGAGCCCAAGAAGGGCTACCGCTTCTCCACCTACGCCTCCTACTGGATCGAGCAGTCGATCCGCCGCGCGGTCGAGGAGCAGTCCAAGACCATCCGCATCCCGCCGCACGCGTGGGAGGCGTTGAGGAAGTGGCTCAAGATGTGGGAGAAGATGCACGCCAAACTGGGCCGCGACCCGTCGCTGGCCGAGATGGCGCGCGCGATGCACTGGACGGCGCGCCAGGTCCGCGGCGTGCTGGACGCGGCCGAGGCCGCGAA
>JACQBB010000438.1 GCA_016194625.1 Elusimicrobiota bacterium
ACAGCTTCTGGCGCTGCTTGTAGGCGTTGACGCGGAAGCGCGCGACGTCGCCGGCCTGGAACGAGAAGTCGCACTCGCCCTTCTCCTCGAACACGCGCTTCGCGCGCGGGCTGGCCACCTGCATCAGCATCTGCTCGACCTCGGCCGGCGAGATCGCGTCCGGCGCGGCCTGGATCAGGTCGCCGTCCACGCGGATGTACGCCGGGCCGCCGGCGCGCACGTGGAGGTCGCTGCCGTGCTTGTTGACGAGCGTCTGGAGGAGCTCTTGGAGGGTCATTTCAGTTTCCTCACTTTGAAGCGCATGAACGCGGGCTTGGTCCAGCGGTCGGGCTCGTTGAGGCTCTGCAGGAGCTTCGCGTCCGAAGGCTCGTTCGCGTCGGGCGCCTCGCGCCCCGCGCGAGCGAGCTGAGACCCGGGCCGCAGGCCGGCGCGGAAGCCGCCGCGCGCGCGGCGCAGCGGGATGCCGGTGGCGATGACGGTGACGCGGATCGTGTCGCCCAGGCTCTCGTCGTACAGCTGGCCCATCTTGAAGTTCACGTCGGGGCTCACGGTGCCGTGGATCAGCGCCATGACCTCCTCGATCTCGGAGGTCAGCAGCGTGGACTTGCGGCCCGCGATGTTGACGATCAGGCCCTTCGCGCCGTCGATGACCTCGTTCTCCAGCAGCGGCGAGGTCATCGCCTCCTTGGCGGCGGCCATCGCGCGGCCGGGGCCGCTGGACTCGCCGATGCCGATCAGCGCCTCGCCGGCGTTGGTCATGATCGCGCGCAGGTCGCTCATGTCGAGGTTGATGTCGCCGAGCGTGGTGATCAGCGTCGAGATCGACTGCACGCCGCGGCGCAGGACGTCGTCGGCGAGCCGGAAGGCCTGGTCGTGCGTGGTGTTCTGGTCGATCACGTCGAACAGGCGCTGGTTCGGGATGACGAGCAGGGTGTCCACGCTCTGGCGCATCTCGGAGATCCCCTGCTCGGCGATCGACGCGCGGCGCAGGCCCTCGAACTCGAACGGCTTCGTGACGATGCCGACGGTCAGCGAGCCCAGCTCCTTGGCCAGGCGCGCGACCACGGGAGCGCCGCCGGTGCCGGTGCCGCCGCCCATGCCGGTGGTGACGAAGACCATGTCCGCGCCGCGCAGGACCTCGCGCAGCTGCTCCTCGCTCTCCAGCGCGGCGGCCTTGCCGCGCGACGAGTCGCCGCCCACTCCCAGGCCCTTCGTCAGCGTCTCGCCCAGCTGGACGCACACGTGCGCCTGGCAGCGGCGCAGGACCTGCGCGTCGGAGTTCGCGGCGATCAGCTCCACGCCCTCCAGGCCGGCCTCCACCATGCGGTTGATCGCGTTGCAGCCGGCGCCGCCCACGCCGAGCACCTTGATGACGGCGCGCTTCTCGTCGATCTCTTCCGACAGCTGGATGCGCATCTAGAAGAGTTCCTCGAGGAACTGGGTCGCCTTGCGCATCCACATCGGGCGCTTGCGCTGGACGACGCGGGAGTTGACGCCGCCCCAGCGCGGCGAGGTCGAGTACTGGAGCAGGCCGAGCGCCGTCGAGTACGCCGGCGACAGCCACGCCTCGTCGGCCTGGACCAGGTCCGGGTGCGGGACGCCGCGGCGCACCGGGATGCCCAGGATCTGGGTCGCCG
This sequence comes from Elusimicrobiota bacterium, assembly GCA_016194625.1. Next base: position 1,638 of record JACQBB010000438.1, read on the forward strand.
CGTCCACGGTGCCGCGCATCAGCGAGCCGCCGCCCGTGAGGATCGCCCCGCCGGGCGCGATCACGTCGGAATAGGAGGAGTTCTGCAGGTCCTCCAGGACCACCGAGAAGATCTCCTCGACGCGCGGCAGGATGATGCCCATCATCATGCTGGTCTTGATCGTCATCGGCGTGCGGCCGTCGATGCCGTGGCAGTCGATGTCGGCGTCGCCGTTGAGCAGCGACGGGTGCGCGATGCCGTGCTCCATCTTGATGCGCTCGGCGGTCGCGATCGAGGTCTTCAGGCCGACCGCCAGGTCGCGCGTGATGAAGTCCGCGCCGATCGGCAGCTCCTTCGAGTACTTGATCGTCCCCTCGCTGTACACGCCGATCGACAGCGACTGGCCGCCCAGGTCGATCAGGACCGAGCCGAGCTCCTTCTCCTCGGGCGTGACCAGCGTCTCGCCGGCGGCGAGCAGGCCGTACACCGGCTCGACGACCTCGAAGCCCGCCTGCGCGACGGTCTTCACGATGTTGTTGAGGTGCGCGCTCGACGCGGTGATCACGTGCACGTCCACCTCGAGCAGCGACGCCTCCATGCCGACGGGGTTGGGCACGCCGCGCTGGCGGTCCAGCGAGAAGCCCTGCGGCACGACGTGCAGGATCTCGCGGTCGGACGAGAGCGGGATCGCGCGCGTGCTGGCGACGACCGCGTCCACGTCGGCGGCCGTGATCTCGCGGTCGGTGCGCGCGATGTTGTAGGCGCCGTGGTTGTTGAAGGACTGCAGGTGGGAGCCGCGCACGCCCAGCCAGACGGAGGAGACGGTCGCCTTCGCCTGCGCCTCGGCGTCCTCGACCGCGCGCGTCACCGCGGCGGCGGCCTCGGTCATGTTGATGACGACGCCGCCCTTGAGGCCGCGGCACGCGACGCTGGAGCCGGCCAGAACCTTCACGGCCCCGGTCGCGGCGTCGGGCGTCCCGATCAGGCAGGTGACCCGCCCGCTGCCGATGTCCAGGCCCGCGACGAGCTCGGGTCCGGTCCTGCGCATGCGCTTCATATCAGTTCAGTCCTCCGCGGACTCCCGCCGTCTTCAGCCCCAGCGGCTTGAGCAGGACCTTGCCGTCCTCGAACCAGCGCAGGTCCGCCGTGAACGCGCCGGGCTCCTTGGAGCGCGCGTCCTTGAGCGCCTCGGCCAGGCGCGAGAGCTTCTCCTTCGTCCAGTCGAGGCGGCCCCACGCGACCGTCGTGCCGTCCTGCAGGCGCGCCTCCCAGCCGTCCTCCGCCGAGAGCCAGGCCATCTGCGCCAGCGGCGCCGGCATCGCGCCGGCCGCGGTCAGCGCGGGCCACTCGCGCGCGAGCGCGCGGCGGTCCGCCTCGGGCGCGTCGCCGACGTCGGCGGACGGTCCCGCGAAGCGGTACACGCCCTCGGGCGCGGCGAACACGGAGCCGTCGGCGCCGAGCACGCCCGCGGGACGGCCGCGGCGCAGCGCCGGCGCCACGCCGCTCTTCAGTGTCAGCGTCAGCGTCGAGCGCTTCTCGCCCCACGGGCGGCGCACGCCCACGTCGGCGACGCACGGGAAGCGGCGCGCGATCTCCGCGGCCTTCTCGCCGGCGGTGCCGGGGACGGAGTCGGCGGCGGCCTGCGCCAGCGAGAGCATCGGCTCGTCGAGGCCCGCGACGACCGCGGCCTCGGGTCCGGCGGCGGCGACGGACGGGAGCGCGACGCGGACCTTCGCCAGCGTGACGGCCGCGTTCTTCAACGCCGCGACGGCGACGGCGCCGAGCAGGGCGACCGCGGCGGCGGCGCCGGCCAGCTTGGCCCGGCGGGCGCGCTCCTGCGGGCGCGCGACGACGCGGTAGCGGCGGCGGGAGGAGGGGCGCTTATTCACCGACGACCCTCATCTCGAGCTCGAGTCCCACGCCGAATGTCGCGCGGGCTCGCTCGCGGATGAGGTCGACGAGAGCGAGGACATCGGAGGCCTTGGCCCCGGCGAAGTTCTCGATGAAGTTGGCGTGCATCGGGGAGACGCGGGCGCCGCCGACGGCGTGGCCCTTGAGTCCCATCTGCTCGATCATCTGAGCGGCGAAGCGGCCCGGCGGGTTCTTGAAGGTGGATCCCACGTTATAGGTATGGATCGGCTGAGTCTGGAGCCGCTTCTGCTGATAGCGCGCGACGACGGCCATTATATCACCTTTGTCCCCGGGCTTCAACTGAAGCAGGCACGACAGCGCGATCAGGCCGTCCAGAGGCCCATGCCGGTACGCGAACGCGAGCTCGGGCTTGGTCAGCCGGCGCAACTCCGCGGTCTTCGGGTCGGCCGCGACGATCTCCAGCGTCAGCGGGCCGATCTCGCCGTCGCGCGTGCCCGCGTTCATCGCGAGCGCGCCGCCGACCGTGCCCGGCACGCCGACGATCGGCTCGAGGCCCGATAGGCCCTTCTCCGCGCACGCGACGACGAGCTGCGGCACGCGCACCGCCGCGCCCGAGCGCGCGCGGTCGCCGCCGGGGAACTCGACGCGCTCGAACTCTCCGTCGAGCTTGAGCACGATGCCGCGCACGCCGCGGTCGCGCACAAGCAGGTTCGAGCCCCAGCCCAGCGCGAACAGCGGCCGGTCCAGCTCGCGCGCCGCGCGCAGGACGGCGAGGACCTCGGCGGGCGTGCCGGCCGGGACGAACGCGTCGGCGGGGCCGCCGATCTTGAAGGTGGTGAACGGCGCGAGGGGCTCGTCGAAGCGCGCGCGGGGGCAGGCCCTCTTCAGCGCGTCTCGCCAATCGCTCATCGTTCTCCTTTTTTACCAATTAATGATAGGATGCCGCCATGGACGGCGCCTGGGTCGACAAGCTGGAGCGGCGCTTCGGCTTCCTCGCGGCTCCCGGTCTGCCGACCTTCGTCGTCGGCATGACCGCGGTCGTCGCCGTGCTGCGCGAGCTGAAGCCCGAGTTCGCGGCGCTGCTCACCCTGGATCCCGCCGGGCTCGCCTCGGGCCAGGCCTGGCGCGCGGTCTCCTTCCTGCTCGTCCCCCCGCCGGTCGGCTCGCTGTGGCTGGTGTTCTGGCTCCTGATGGAGTACGCGGTCCTGAACGCGCTCGAGGCCTCGTGGGGCGAGTTCAAGCTCACCGTCTTCGTCGCGCTCGGCGTGCTGGCGACCGGCCTGGGCGCGATCGGCGTCGGCGCGGAGTTCGGCAACTCGGTGCTGGTGCTCGCCGCGTTCCTGGCGTTCGCGCGGCTGATGCCCGACCGCGAGGTGCTGGTGATGTTCGTGCTCCCGGTGAAGCTGCGCTGGCTGGCCGCCCTGTCCGGCGTTTGGGCCGCCGTCGAGTTCCTCACCGTGCCGCTGCCCGGCAAGGTCCAGCTCGCGGCGGGACTGGCGCCCTACCTCCTCTTCTTCGGTCCCGGCCACTGGCGGGACCTGCGCTTCGCCTGGCGCCGCTGGAGGAACGGGCTGCCGTGAGGCTCGCGCTCCTGCTCGCGGCGGCGCTGTGCGCGACGGCGGCGCGCGCCGCCACGGTCAAGCTGTTCGCGTTCGACGAGAAGGGCCGCCCGCTCGACCTGGCCGGGCTCACGGCGCGGCTGTCGCGCGCCGACGAGAAGTCCCCCGACCCGGAGCGCCTGCCGTTCTGGGCCGTCCCGCTCGACGAGAAGGCCGCGCCGGTCCGCGTGAAGGTCGCGCCGCTCGGCAAGCTGCTCACCGCGACCTGGCCCGGCGGCCCCGCGCGTCTGGAGCTGGTCTGGCCGGTGAAGGAGGACGGCTACTCCTCGGTGTCCGCCGACAACGACGGCAACGGCTACGCCGACGGCGCCGTCGTCTTCCTCGACGAGGAGATCGCGCAGACCGAGTACCGTCTCTTCAAGGAAGCCTGGAAGCGCCGCACGACCGACTGGCAGCCGCTGTACGAGCCCGGCCGCAAGGCCAAGGCGCTCGCCGACGAGGCCAAGGACGCGATGGCCGACGCCGCGCGCGAGAAGGAGGCCCCCGCGCGCGCCGCGGCCTTCGAGAAGGCGCTGCACGCGACCGCGCTCGCCTGGGAGAAGACGCTGTTCGAGCACGGCCTCCAGCTCGCCACCGACGAGCGCCGCGCCAAGTCGACGCGCTTCGGCCTGACGCTGGACGACTCGCTGGTCAAGCGCCTCGACGACGTGGACTGGGTCGCCGAAGCCGTCGCGCGCTCCGGCTCCGACTGGGCGCGCGTGGTCCTGCGCCCGAACGCGTCCGACTTCGCCTACGCCAGCCTGCGCTCGTTCAACGAG
>JACQBB010000439.1 GCA_016194625.1 Elusimicrobiota bacterium
GCCGGAGCGGCGGGCGCGCCGGCGGCGGCGGGAGCGCTCGCCGGCTTGCGCGGGTTCACCTTCGGCTCGACGACGCCGTACCACACGCCGAGGACGGCGACCATCAGCGCGACGGCGATCCAGAGGTTCTGATCGGACGACTTGTCGGTTTCGTTCATGATCGGGGGGCGGGCACCAGGTCGATCCCGCCGGCGTGGAATGGGTGGCAGCGCGCGACGCGGCGCGCGGCCAGCGCGGCGCCCTTCAGGGCGCCGTGGGTCGTCACGGCCTCGCGGGCGTAGTCGCCGCACGAGGGATAGAAGCGGCACGCCGGCGGCAGGAACGGCCGCAGCGCGAGGCGGTACAGGTCCAGGACGGCGACGAGCAGTCTCTTCATGCCTTGAGCACGCCGGCGCGCTTCAGCAGCTCGAAGAGGTCGCGCTCCGCGTCGGCTTTCCCCTTCCAGGGGACTCCGGGACGCGGGTACGCCACGACCTCCAGGCCTTCGGGCAGCTCCGCGCGCCGGAGCCGGAAGCTCTCCCGCAGGAGCCGCTTCAGGCGGGCGCGACGGACGGCGTGCCCGACCTTCGAGCTGACGGAGAGGCCGATGCGCGGCCCCTTCGCGGCCGGATCGACGCGGGTCCAGAGGATGAGCGCGCGCCCGACGGTCTTCCGTCCTTCCTCGAAGACCTTCCGGAACTCCACGCCCGTCTTCAGTCGCGCGTCGGCCCCGAAGCCGCGCGCCTTGGTCAAGCCTGCTTGTGAGTCAGGCTGTGGCGGCCCTTGAACCGGCGGGCCTTGAGGACTTTGCGTCCGCCGGCGGTCTTCATCCGGGCGCGGAAACCGATGGTCTTGGCACGCTTGCGCTTGTGGGGTCGATAAGTGGGAAGCATAGTTGTGGCGAGATTATAGGAAAAAGCGGCGATTAAAGGTAGCGGGGCGTTCGAAGGCCGGGAAAAAATTGTTATCCTCGCTCACATGGAGAACCCTCAAGGCGAGAAAGCGATCAGCGTCTTATTAAAGGAAAAGCGCTCCTTCCCTCCCCCCGCCGCCTTCGTCGAGGCCGCGCTCGTGTCCGGGCCCGAGGCGCGCGCGAAGCTGACCGAGGCCGCGCGCCGGTCGCCCGAGAAGTTCTGGGCCGCCGCCGCCAGCCAGCTCGAGTGGTTCAAGCCGTGGAAGAAGGTCGTGTCGTGGAAGGTCCCGCACGCGAAGTGGTTCGTCGGCGGGAAGATCAACCTGGCGCACAACTGCCTGGACCGCCACCTGGACGGGCCGCGGCGCAACAAGGCCGCACTGGTCTGGGAAGGCGAGACCGGCGAGACGCGCACGCTGACCTACTCGCAGCTGCACCGCGAGGTCGGCCTGTTCGCCAACGCCTTGAAGGGATTGGGCGTGAAGAAGGGCGACCGCGTCGCGATCTACATGCCGCTGGTGCCGGAGGCCGCGGTGGCGATGCTGGCGTGCGCGCGCATCGGCGCGGTCCACAACGTGGTGTTCGGCGGCTTCTCGGCCGAGGCGCTGCGCGACCGGCTGGTGGACGCGGGCGTGAAGGTGGTCGTCACCGCCGACGGCGGCTGGCGCAAGGGCACGGTGGTGCGGCTCAAGGACGCGGTGGACGACGCGATCAAGCTCGGCGCGCCGACGGTGACCGCCGTCGTCGTGCTCAAGCGCACCAACACCGACGTGACGATCTACGAGGAGCGCGACCACTGGTGGCACCGCCTGATGGCGAAGGCCGACGCGGACTGCCCGGCCGAGAAGCTCGACAGCGAGCACCCGCTGTTCATCCTGTACACCTCGGGCAGCACCGGCAAGCCCAAGGGCGTCCTGCACACCACCGGCGGCTACCTGGTGCAGACGGCGTGGACGACGAAGCACGTGTTCGACCTGCGCGACACCGACGTGTACTGGTGCTCGGCCGACGTGGGCTGGGTGACCGGTCACTCGTACGTGGTGTACGGGCCGCTGGCCTGCGGCGCGACCGTGTTCCTGTACGAGGGCGCGCCGATGCACCCGCGCCCCGACCGCTTCTGGGAGATGATCGAGCGCCACCGCGTGACGGTGTTCTACACCGCGCCGACCGCGATCCGCGCGTTCATGCGTCTCGGGGACGAGCACCCCAAGAAGCGCGACCTGTCCTCCCTGCGCCTGCTCGGGACCGTCGGCGAGCCGATCAACCCCGAGGCGTGGCGCTGGTACAAGGACGTGATCGGCGGCAAGCGCTGCCCGATCGTGGACACCTGGTGGCAGACCGAGACCGGCTCCATCATGATCTCCCCGCTGCCCGGCGCGACGGCGACGAAGCCCGGCTCGGCGACGCTCCCGCTGCCCGGCATCGAGGCCGACGTGGTGGACATGAAGGGCAAGAGCGTGCCGCTGGGCTCCGGCGGCTACCTCGTGATCAAGCGCCCGTGGCCGTCCATGCTGCGCACCGTGTGGGGCGACGACGAGCGCTACCGCCTGCAGTACTGGTCGCAGATCCCGGGGATGTACTTCACCGGCGACGGCGCGCGCCGCGACAAGGACGGCTACTTCTGGATCCTGGGCCGCATCGACGACGTGCTCAACGTGTCGGGACACCGCCTGTCCACCATGGAGATCGAGTCCGCGCTGGTCGCCCACCCGATGGTCGCCGAGGCGGCCGTCGTCGGCCGCCCCGACGAGCTGCACGGCCAGGCCGTCGCGGCCTTCGTGACGCTGAAGGGCGGCGCGACGCCGTCGCCGGAGCTCAAGGAGATCCTGCGCGAGCACGTGGCCAACGCGATCGGCGCGATCGCGCGCCCCGCCGACCTGCGCTTCACCGACTCCCTGCCCAAGACTGTTCCCCGAGGCGTTCCCCCGCGAGCTCCCCCCGACCGAGGCGCTGACGATGCAGGGCCTGGCCGTCCTGCTCGGCGCCGCGGCGTTCGGCGCGGCGGGCGGCCGCGGGCGCGCGCGCCTGGGCGCGGCGTTCGGCCTGCTCGCCAGCGCGGTCGGCTGGTGCGCGTCGCGCTGGCCGCACCTGTCGCGCGCGCTGGAGCTGGACGGCATGCGCTTCGGCGGCCCGTTCTTGGCGGCCATGCTGGGCGCCGCGTACGCGGCGACCGCGGCCTTCATCGCCGCCTGCCTGCTCTTGGAGGACTGGAAGCCCTACGCGACGCGCCTGACGCTGCTCGCCGCCCTGCTGTGGGCCGTCCCCACGGGGATGACCGAGTACGCGCTGACGCGCTGGTGGGGCTTCGGACCGCGCTCGCTCGCGGAGGCCGCGGAGGTGCCGACCAACGACGACGCCGAGGCGGCGGCCGTCGTGCGCCTCAGCGGCCTGCGCGGCCGCGCGTACACGCGCGAGGTCTCGATCATGGCGGCGCAGGGCGTCTCGCTGTCGGCCCGCTCCGTCGCCAAGCTGCAGGAGTGGCTGGAGCGGGCCGGCTACCGCGACGTGTTCGCGCGCGAGGCGCTGGCCGACGTGCGCCGCGGCTGGCTGCTGTGGTGGGAGCCGGAGCGCGCGCTCGACGCGATGATGACCGACGTGCCCGGCCGCGCGCACCCCGACTACCGCGGCGCGCTGGACCTGATCAAGGTCGGCCCGCTGACCCCGCGCCGCTACATGAAGCTGGGCCGCCTGGCGCAGTCGGCGGCGGCCAGCCCCGCCGGCTTCGAGGACGCGACGCAGAGCCAGTACATCTTCGAGGGCTTCGCCGCCTGCTACGCGCGCTTCGGCGACGAGGCGTCCGCGCGGCGCTGGCTGGTCCGCATCGACAACCTGTTCGGCGTCAGCGAGAAGAAGCTCGAGATCGCGCCGGTCGAGGACTTCCGCGAGGGCCGCGTCGAGGGCTCGGTCCTGCTCGACGGCCGCCCGGCGGGCGCGGTGCGCGTCGGCCTGTTCCAGGTCTGGCGCACGACGCCGACCGCGGCGGGCGCGCGCCTGCTCTCCGACGCCGCGTTCCCGGACGACGACGGCCGCTTCGAGTTCTCCGACCTGGGCCCCGGCGAGTACGAGCTGGCGCTGCTGGGCCGACCGGAGGACCTGCGCGGCGCGATCACCGGCTCCCCGGGCCGCTTCGAGCTCGGCTACGACCGCCGCGCCGTCGCGTTCCCGGCGATCCGCATCGAGCGCGAGGTCGAGGCCGTGCCGGCCTTCGCCCCCGCCCGCCTGCCCGAGGCCCCGTCGCCGAGCGTGCCCGAGCCGCCCCTGCTGTGGCGCAAGAGGTAGCGGCCCCGAC
>JACQBB010000440.1 GCA_016194625.1 Elusimicrobiota bacterium
GCTGGGCCTGTGGCTGCCGCCCGGCGGCCACATCGACGAGGGCGAGACGCCGGACCAGGCCGCCCTGCGCGAGGTGAAGGAGGAGACCGGCCTGGAGGCCGACTTCCTCGTGCCCACGCGCGGCCCGGACCCGGCCGACGGCCGCGTCGAGTTCCTCCATCCGCCCCAACACGTGCAGGTCGAGGTCATCCCCGGCCACAACCACCACATCGACTTCATCTACTTCCTGCGCGCCCGCCCCGGCGAGGTCCGCCCCGGCGACGGCGAGAGCGCGGAGTGGCGCTGGCATTCGCCCGAGGACCTGAAGGGCCCCCACCTGAGCGCGGAGGTCCGCGAGACCGGCCGCCTTGCCCTAGAGCTGGCCGGGCGCTGACGTCCGTCAAGCCGTCCTCCGTCGGCGCATTCGTTGCGGGGCCAGCCGGTGCAGGAGGCCCACATGCCGAAACTGGATCGCCGCGATTTCCTCAAGACCGCGCTCACCCTGGGCGCGGGCGCGGCGGGACTTCCCTCTCCCGCCCGGGCCGCGCGCGTCGAGGAGCCGTCTCCCGAGCGCATGGGCGTGCTGGTCGACGCGACGGCCTGCATCGGCTGTCGCAATTGCGAGTGGGCGTGCAAGGACGCCCACGGCCTGCCCACCCCGCCGCTCGAGTCCTATCAGGACGATTCCGTGTTCGCCGCCGCGCGCCGCCCCGACACCACGGCCCTGACCGTCGTCAACCGCGTCCCCAACCCCAAGTCAGCCTCCGCGCCGTTCGGCGTGAAGGTCCAGTGCATGCACTGCGACCGCCCGGCGTGCGTGTCGGCCTGCATCGTCGGCGCGCTCAAGAAGCGCGAGGACGGCGCCGTGGTCTGGGACACCGACCGCTGTATCGGCTGCCGCTACTGCATGATCGCCTGCCCGTTCCAGATCCCGTCGTTCGAGTACAAGAAGGCCCTGCAGGGGCGCATCATGAAGTGCGACTTCTGCGCCGAGCGGCGCGACGCCGGCGGACTGCCCGCGTGCGTCGAGCGCTGTCCGGTCGAGGCCCTGACCTACGGGCGCCGCTCCGACCTGGTGCACGCGGCGCGCGAGCGCGCGCGGCGCGCCCCGGAGCGCTACGCCGACCACGTCTACGGCGAGGCCGAGGTGGGCGGGACCTCCTGGCTGTACCTGGCCGGCAAGGACGCCCCCGACTTGGGGTTCCCCAAGCTGGGGCGCAACCCCGCGCCGGGCGTCTCGGAGAGCATCCAAGAGGGCGTGTTCGCCTATTTCGTCCCGCCGCTGTCGCTGTACTCACTGCTGGGCCTGCTGATGTGGGTGTCCAAGCGCGGTCCGGGGCACGGCGACGGGGAGGAGCCGTGATGTCCCACTACTCGAGGCCCGTCCCGATGAAAGGGCCGTACCTGACCCCCGGCGTCTGGCTGCTCATCGCGGGCGCCGCCGTCGGGCTGACCGCGCTGGCCGGGCGCTTCCTGTTCGGCCTGGGCGCGGTGTCGAACCTGAGCGACGCCTACCCGTGGGGCATCTGGACCCCGACCATCAAGGCCGGCGGCGTGGCCCTGGCGGCCGGCGGCTTCACCACCGCCGCGCTGTGCCACGTCATCCACCGCGAGGAGTTCCACCCCATCGTGCGCCCCGCCCTGCTGATGGCCCTGCTCGGCTACACCTTCGTGGCGCTGAGCGTGTGCATCGACATCGGCCGCTGGTACTTCATCTGGCACCCGATCTTCATGTGGAACGGCAGCTCCGCCCTGTTCGAGGTCGGCATCTGCGTGACCGTGTACCTGACCGTCCTGTACATCGAGTTCCTGCCCGTGGTCTGCGAGCGCTTCATCGGGCGCGTGGACCTGCCCGGCGCGCTGGCGCGGCTGAACCGCCCGCTCGACCGCCTGCTGAGGACCCTGGACGGCGCGCTCGACCGCACCATGTTCGTGTTCATCATCCTGGGCGTGGTGCTGTCCACCTTGCACCAGTCGTCGCTGGGCACCTTGATGGTCATCGCGGGCCCCAAGATGCACCCGCTGTGGCAGACGCCCATACTGCCGCTGATGTTCCTGCTGTCGGCGATCTCGGTGGGGCTGCCGATGGCGGTGATCGAGTCCCTGCTGTCGGCGCGCGCGTTCGGCTACAAGCCGCGCATGGACCTGCTGTCCGAGCTGGGGCGGCTCACCGCGCCGCTGCTCGCGATCTCGCTGGCGTTCAAGATCGGCGACATGATGATCCGCGAGACCTTCGTCCACCTGACGACCCTGAACGCGCAGAGCCTCCTGTTCATGGCCGAGATCGCAGTCGGCATCGTCCTGCCCCTGCGCATGCTCGCCTCGCCGGCGGTGCGGCGCTCGCCGGGCCTGCTGGGAACGGCCTGCGCGCTGGTCGCCTTCGGCGTCCTGCTCAACCGCATGGACACCTTCCTGGTCGCCTACACCCCGGCGGTCGCGGCCAAGCCCTACTTCCCCGCCTTCGGCGAGGTCGCCGTCGCCGTCGGCTTCGTGTGCCTGCAGGTGCTGATCTACCGCGCGGCGGTGATGTTCTTCCCCGTCATCAGCCTGCCCGACCGGTCGCTCGCCCCGCGCGAGCGCTGGGCGGTGGGGGTGCGGCCATGAGCGTCCTCCTCGCCTTCCTGCTGGCGGCGGCCCCCGCGGCCGCGGCCGACGCGCCCAAGGCCAAGCCCCACTGCCGGACCTGCCACACCACCGACACGCCCACCAAGGAGAAGCCGTCCTTGGTCCGCTGTCCGCGCAAGAAGGAGTCGCCCTTCCACGCGCTCGACGAGGCGGTGAAGACCGTGGTCTTCCCCGCCGGCGGCGGCTACGGGCGAGTCGCGTTCGCCCACAGCAAGCACGCCGAGATGGCCGAGATGGACGGCGGCTGCGTGTCCTGCCACCACTACAACCAGGCCAGCGCGATCCAGAAGTGCGCCGACTGCCACTCCGCCGAGCGCCGGCGCGACGCCGACGCGCTGACGCGCCCCGACCTGCGCGGCGCGCGCCACCGGCTGTGCCTGACCTGCCATCGCCAGGAGGGCGGCAAGGTGGACTGCGCGACCTGCCACGAGACCGCGGGCAAGGCCCCGGCGAAGGCCCGCAAGGCCGTCGCGCCGGAGCGCGTCGTGTTCGCCCTGCCCGGCGGCAAGAAGGTCGTCCTCCCCCACAAGGCGCACGCCGCCGACTTCGGCGCGGCCTGCGCCGCCTGCCACAAGAAGGAGACCTGCGCCGCCTGCCACGGCCCGGAGCGCTCCGGCGCGGCGTCCGTGACCGTCCGCGTGAAGGGCGGCCGCTCGCGCGAGGACGCGCACCGCTCCTGCGCCGCCTGCCACGACGCCAACGAGTGCGCGAAGTGCCACCAGGACGGAGGCTGACCCCGTGTACCGCCAGCGCGAGTTCCGCAAACGCCTCGGGTTCAAGCTGACGGTGGCCGTGTGCGCGACGGCGCTGGTGGTCATCGCGGTGTTCGCCGTCCTGAGCGTGCGCTCGCACTCGCGCTCCCTGCTGGCCGCCGTCGAGCGCCACGCCGTCCAGCTCAGCGACGCGGTGCGCTCCGGCACCGAGTACGACATGCTGGAGAACCGCCGCGAGCGCGTGCACGAGAGCATCAACCGCATGGGCCGCCAGAGCGGCGTCGAGCGCATCCGCGTGATGAACAAGGCCGGCGCGGTCATCTACTCGTCGGACGCGGCCGAGATCGGCAAGAGCGTGGACAAGAAGGGCGAGGCCTGCACGAAGTGCCACCTGGCCGACCGCCCGCTCGAGCGCCTGGACATGAAGGAGCGCACGCGCGTGTTCCGCCTGACGCCGGGCGGGGAGCGGTCGCTGGGCATCATCAACCCGATCTACAACGCGCCGTCGTGCTGGACCGCGGCCTGCCACGCGCACCCGAAGTCGCAGACGGTGCTGGGCGTGCTGGACGTGACCCTGCCGCTGGCCGCGGTGGACAAGGACATCCGCCGCGCGCAGGCCGAGGTGGTCCTGTTCGCGCTGGCCGCGATCGCGGCGCTGAGCGCCGCGGTCGTCCTGCTGGTCGGCCGCTGGATCGACGGCCCCGTCGAGGAGTTATTGGAGGCGACCCAGCGCGTGGCCGGCGGCGACCTGGCCCACACCATCGCCGAGACGCGCGACGACGAGCTGGGCATGCTGGCGCGCTCGTTCAACCACATGACGCAGAAGCTGTCCGAGGCGCGGCTCCAGCTGTTCCAGTCCGACAAGCTGGCCTCGCTGGGGCGCCTGGCCGCCGGCGTCGCGCACGAGATCAACAACCCGCTGACCGGCGTGCTCACCTACGCGAGCTTCCTGCTCAAGCGCGCGACCGAGCCCGAGCTCCAGGACGACCTGAAGGTCATCGTCCGCGAGACCATCCGCAGCCGCGAGATCGTGAAGAGCCTGCTCGACTTCGCGCGCCAGTCGGTGCCCAAGAAGGCGGAGACCGACGTGAACGCGGTCATCGGGCGCGCCGCGGCCGTGGTCGCCAGCCAGCTCGAGCTCAACGGCGTGCGGCTGGAGAAAGCGCTGGACCCGGCCCTGCCGCGCGCCTGGGTGGACGCCGACCAGCTCCAGCAGGTGTTCATCAACCTGCTGGTCAACGCCTCCGACGCGATCGGGGCCAAGGGCGGGACGATCGCGGTCTCGTCGCGCGCGCGGCGGCTGTCGCCGGTGGGCGTGGCGCAGGTCAAGAAGGCGGTGTGCCGCAAGCGGCACTCGCTGATGGACCCCGAGGCGCGCATCGACGGCAAGCCGTCGATCCGCCTGAAGGCGCGCGCCGGCGGCGCCGAGGGCTTCCTGCGCGTGAACGCGATGTACGGCCTGGGCGGACAGCGGCTCGACCCGGGGCTGGAGGGCGCCGCGGACCTGGCGCTGTCCTGCCCGGAGTGCGGGACCTCGGCGCTCGACGCGCGCCCGTGCCCGGCCTGCGGCGCCCCCGCCTACGCGGTCGAGGCGCCGCCGCACGGCCTCCTGCGCGGCTGCTCGCGCGCGGCCTGCCCGTGGCAGTCCTGGGAGGGCGTGGACGCCGCCGGCGCGCGGGAGTTCGTGGAGCTGACGGTGCGCGACGACGGCTGCGGCATCCCCAAGGAGAGCCTGGCCAAGATCTTCGAGCCGTTCTTCTCGACGAAGGGGCAGAAGGGCACGGGGCTGGGGCTGTCGGTGATCTGGGGCATCGTGGACAACCACGACGGGACCATCGCGGTCGAGAGCGAGGTCGGGAAGGGGACGGCGTTCACGATCCGCCTCCCGGTGAAGGCATGAGCGAGGAGCGCGACGCGCTGGTGGTGGACGACGAGCCGGTGATCGTCGGCGCGGTGGCGCGCATCCTGAGAGCGGAGGGGCTGGGCGTGGACGCGGCCGCCTCCGGCGCGGAGGGGCTGGCGCTCTTGGCCGAGCGGCCGTACCGCGTGGCGATCTGCGACCTGATGATGACGGGGATGGACGGCTTCGCCTTCCTGGCCGCGGCGGCCCGCCGCCGCCCGGGCACGCCGGTGGTGATGACGACCGGCTACGCGACGGTGGAGACGGCCGTGCGCTCGCTGACGCTGGGGGCCGAGGACTTCGTGCCCAAGCCGTTCACCGCCGACGAACTCTTGGCGGTGGTGCGGCGCACGCTGCGCCGCCGCGCGCTGACGCCGGTCCCCGCCGGGGCCGGCCCGCGGGACACTTTGCCCTTCGTGCCCTGCCCGGCGGCCTACCACCGGCTGGGCTTCGTCAGCTGGGTGAAGCCCGAGGACGAGGGGACGGCGCTGGTGGGCCTCAACGACCTGTTCCTGAAGACGGTGGACGGCGTCGCCCGGGTGGAGCTGGCGGCCCCCGGCGACGAGGCCGCGCAAGGGCGCCCCTGCGCCGCCGTGGTCTCCGCCGCCGGGGACCGCCACTCGGTGATGTGCCCTTTGAGTGGTCGAATCGTCGCGGCCAATCGAGGAGCGGCGGAGTCGCCGCGGACGCTGGAGAAGGACCCCTATTTCGAGGGCTGGCTGTACCGCGTGGTCCCGACCGACCTCGCGTCGGACCTGAAGAGGCTGATCCCGTGCAGTTCGGACCGATTATGACGCCACCGCGCCGCAAAGGAGCCTGATATGGTGATCCTCCTGCTGTTCGTCTCGTTCATCCTGTTCGTCCTCGGCGACATCGCCGTGCGGGAGGTCTCCCGCCGCGTGACCGAGAAGGCCCGGCGCGAGGAGCGCCGCCAGGCGCTGGAGACCAGCCTGACGCTGGACTTCACGCGCGAGGCCAAGTCGCTCAAGCGCGTCGAGGTCAAGGAGCCCGCCGCCCGCATCCTGTGCGTGGACGACGAGGAGGTCATCCTGGGGGCCTTCCGCAAGATCCTGGTCCTGGACGGCTACAGCGTGGACACCGTGGAGACCGGCCAGGAGGCGCTGGGGCTGGTCCAGACCCACCACTA
>JACQBB010000432.1 GCA_016194625.1 Elusimicrobiota bacterium
GCCATCGCGTTCTCCTTCAGCGTGTCCAGCGCGGTGCGGACGTACTTCAGCGTCGCGCCCCCCGAGGCGACCTCGCCGAACGGGCGCGCGTACGACGCGCCGACGGCGAAGTTCTGGTTGGAGAAGGTCGCGTCGGGATTCTCGGTGTCCCCGGCGCGCTTCTCGATGTTGGAGACGACCAGGTAGTTCACCCCCGCGCTCCACGCGCCGCCGCTGCGCACCGGGGCCGCGTAGCCGAGGTAGCCCTGGTTCTGGTCGACGAACAGCGAGTTGTAGCTCGCGGTGACGTCCGGCTTGTCGACCTTGGCCAGCGCCGCGGGGTTCCAGTTGACCGCGTTGGCGTCCGCGTCGGTGTCGACGGCGGCGAACGCGCCGCCCATCGCCAGCGGCCGCGCGCCGACGCCGACGGTCAGGAAGTCGGCGCCGCTGGTGCCGGCGCCGCCGGTGAGCACGTTCAGCGCGGAGGCGGGAGCCGCCGCGAGGCCGAGGGCCAGGACCGCGATGATGGAGTTCTTCACTTGATCACCGCCAGCTTGAAGGTGCCGGAGGATTGCTTACTCCCCCCGACCGACAAGACTCCGTAGTAGACTCCGTTGGCGACGGGCTGGCCGTTCTTGTTCTTGCCGTCCCAGACGGTGTAGTAGCACATGCTCGGGGAGACGTGCCCCGCGTCGACCTCCCGGACGAGGCGGCCCGACAGCGTGTAGATGCGGATCACGCCGGTGCCGCTGATCCCCGCCGGGATCTCGTACTTGATCACGGTGCCGTCGGTGACGACCGAGCCGGTCAGGCCCGCGCACACCCCGGCGGTCGTGTTCAGCGTCACGCTCTTCGTCTGCAGGCTGAACGGGTTCGGGAAGTTGAACACGCGCACCGTGGTCCCCGTGTAGACGCCGCCGCTGACCTGCGACGGCCGCATCACCGCGAAGATGCCGGTGTCGTCGGGCCGCAGGACGATGGCGTTCGGCCGGTAGCCGCGGCCGTCCGAGATCGCCATCAGGCCCGTCCCGGCCTTCTTGCCCAGCACGCTCGCCAGGCTCTTCAGGCCCTTCACCGAGATCGTGCCCTTCACCGGGTCCAGCGTCTGCAGGCCCGGCACCGCGTCCCACTTCTGATTGGCCGAGTCGTAGGTGTACACCGCCAGGTCGGAGATGCTGGTCCCGTTCTGGTCGTAGGACAGGGTCAGGTCGACGCCCTTCTGCGTGTAGTTGATGCTGGAGAGCGTCATCGTGTACACGCCGCTGGCGAAGGCGCCCGTGCTGACGCCCGGGGCCTTCGCCTCGTTGGCGGCCGACGCGTCGGTCTCGCTCATGCACATGGACGGGATCGCGGTCGAGGCGATCGGGATCACGCCGCCCGCCGGCAGCGACAGCGCGGTCGAGTTGCTCCCGGCGCCTCCGGCGATGTCGATGGGCACCGCGTTCGACGGCAGGCCGGCCGAGGTCAGCGACGACTCGTCGCCGAGCAGGGCCTGGTCGATCTTCTGGCAGGTGTTGTGCGGGAGGTTGAGGCCGAACGGCACCTCGGCGGTCACCGTGGAGACGCGCGGGTCGTTGGGGATCGCCTCCAGGTGCATCACGTAGGTGACGCCGGTCGTCAGCGCCGACAGCGGGTAGTCGAGCAGCAGCTGGGTGACGCCTTGGCTGTCGGGCTGCTCGCGGAACAGCATGCTGACGTCCGTCGAGGTCGCCAGCGCGTACGGGGACTGGCTGATCCGCGCGCTGCCGTCGGAGAACTGCTTGTAGTTCGCGATCACGAACTCGTAGTTCGCGCCCACCACGTGCCCGTACAGGTCCACGGTCAGCGGCTTGGGCTTCAGCGCGAAGTCGAAGCCCGAGCGGTTCCCGGCGATCGCGAGCGTCGACTGGTTGACCACGTAGTAGCCGGGCGCGTTCACGAACACCTTGTAGTCGTCCCCGGAGGAGATGCCGGTGATCGTGTAGGTGCCGCTCGAGCTCGTCACCGCGCGGTACAGCGGAAGGGCGGCGGTCGGGTTCGCGACGTTCTTGGTGTCGTCGTAGGCGACGACCGTCGCCCCCGCGATCGTCGTGCGGCCGAACGCCGCGCAGGAGGTGGAGCCCGCGGGGCAGATCGGGTTGTTGGTGTAGACCGTGCCCGAGATCGACGCGTTCGCGGCGACCATCGAGACCGTCGGGGCCGACACGCTGGACGCCGCCTTCACGTCGACGATGGCGGCCTGCGTGACGTAGCCGGCGGCGACGTACGCCAGCGAGTACTGCCCGGCGCCCAGGCCGGAGATGGACCAGCCGCCGGAGGCGTCCGTCGTCAGGGTGGTCGCGCTGTAGCCTTGCGCGGAGACCGTGACCTGGGCGTTCTGGAGGGCCGTCGAGTTCGTGGTCACCACCACGCCCGACAGCGTCGAGCCCGGGTTGGAGTCGAAGTCGATGTTCAGCGTCGTGGTGGACTGGGCGACGCCGAGGGTCACCGAGGTCTTGAACGGCGGATAGTTCGGCGAGGTCGCCACGAGGTTGTAGGTGACGCCCGCGTCGAGGCCGCGGATCTCGTAGCCGATCGGGCCCCAGCCGGACGGCCCGATCAGGTTGCGGAACGCCGTGTAGTTGCTGTTGGCCACCGAGGCGTTGAGCTGGGGGTCGAACGGCGCCTCCGCCGGCGGGTACGGCACGCCCAGGCCGGCGGCCTTGAACACGCCGCTCGCGTCGTAGACGTACACGACCGGCAGGTAGTTCAGGAAGTTGTCGAACTTGCCCCCCAGCTGGGCGAACTGCTGCTGGTTGATCATGTTCGTGATCGTGAAGGTGCCGAACAGGACCGCCTGCGGCGTCGCCGACAGGTTCGTCGCCGGGCCCATGTTGACGCCCTGCGCGGTCGTCGTCGAGCCGCCCGGGCCGCCCATGTTGCTGAAGATCGGGATGGTGGCGCGGGACTGGCTGACGATGACGTTGGAGGTGGAGCCCATCACGACGACGTGCGGGCGCGCGCCGCCGGCGATGTTGGCCGAGTCGAACCCGCCCTTGCGGATGAGGTAGAAGTCGTAGGACGAGCCGGAGCCGGGCTTGGCCGGGATCGGGCTGACGCAGAAGCCGGGCGCCGACAGGTATTGGCCCTGGCAGCGGTCGATCCGGCCCGTCGAGTTCTGGAAGTCGAAGCGGCCGGCCACGTTCGCGCTGACGTCCTCGGGGCCGCCGCCGGCCAGGATGGAGACCAGGGTGTCGGCGCCGAGCTTGGAGCCCGCCGGGAGGGCGATGGTCTCCCACGTCTGGGCGGGGCAGTCGCCGTTGGGCGGGCAGGAGCTCGGGATGAACATCGGCGGGAGGTTGCCGACGGAGATCGACGGCTTCACCGCGACGGCGTTGTCCAGGTAGGCGTCCTGGCGGACGTCCTGGTTGGCCGTGACCGTGAGCTGCTGGGCGGGGCGCTTGGTCGTATAAGGGAAGTTGTTGTCGATGCCGCCGGAGCCGCTGCCGACCTGGAAGCGGTACACGCCCGGCAGGAGCCCGCCGATGTCGAACGAGCCGTCGGCCGCCAGCTGGGAGTTGCCCCAGGACTGGTTGCCGCCGGCGCCGACCCAGACGAACTGGTTCGACTGCGGCACGAACACGCTGCCGTCCGGCTTGCGCAGAGAGCCGAGGACGCGTCCCGCGGGCGCGAACTTCACCGGGATGTACGCGGCGGTCGAGTTGTTCAGGTCGACCTGGAGCTGGCTGCCGCCGGCGGTGATCGCCCCCCAGTAGTCCGAGGTGAACGTCATCCAGTAGGCCTGGCCGCTGGACACCGGGATCGAGTAGTTGATGACCGGCCCCGTGCTCGCGGCGGTGAACGCCTTGAAGCCTCCGCCGTTGCAGGGGCCGTTGCCGGTGCACTGCGGGTTCAGCGTGATCAGGACCGGGCTGGCCGACAGGTCGACGACGTTCGGGAAGGTCAGGCTGCCGGAGACCACGCCGGTGTTGGACGCGGTGGAGACCTGGACGACCACGGTCACCGACGAGGCGTGCGTGATCGTGACGCCGGCCGGGTCCAGCACCCACACGGGCGGCGACGCGGTCGTGTCCGAGCTGATGACGAGGTGCTGCTGGCTCGACGGGCAGGCGCCGTTCTGGGTCCCGCCGCCGAAGGCGAAGCCGTTGAACGAGGTCGCTCCGTACTGCGTGTAGGCGTTGAGCTGGTAGGAGCCCGTCGGGATGCCCGACAGCAGGACGTAGCCGGTGGCGGCGTTGGTGTTGAAGTTGGCCTGGCCCGGGGTCGAGCGCACCCCGGATCCGCAGGTCCCGCCGGTCGCCCACGGGGTCCAGTCCGGATACAGCGAGACGCCGGCGTGCGGGAGCGGGTTGCCGAACTGGTCCTGGACGTTCACCGCGATCTGCGCCGAGCTCGCGCCGATCCGCTTCAGCTGGTACGTGCGCTTGACGACCGTCGCCGTGGACCTATAGAGGAAATCGTTGGCGCCGGGCGCCGCGCCGAAGCCGGAGGACATCGCGGTGCTCTGGAAGCCCTCGTAGCACACGCCGTTGCTCGCGCACTGGCCGAACACCGAGGCGTAGTAGGTGACGCCGGCGGTCAGACCGTACAGCGACGCGCGGCCCGACGGGTCGGTCTGGCTGCCGCGGTTGTCGTAGTGCCACTGGCCGAACGAGTCCTGATAGGCGCCGAACACCGACAGCCCGACCTGCGGGACCGGCACCGACGCGGTGTCGGTGACGATGATGTCGGCGCTCAGGCCGCCGCCGATGGAGCCGGAGTCGTTGTCGAGGGAGCCGGTCGGGGGCGTCGCGGAGCGGAAGTCGGCGACCGGCAGGAAGGCGGCCACGACGACCGGGGTGCTCGCGTTGAGGTCGACGGGGACGTCGTTGGAGATCGCGCGGTTGAGGGACGGGTCGAAGACGTTGATCTGGTAGGTGCCGGAGCTCGCGTAGTGGATGTCATGGACCGTCATCACGCCCGCGCCGGTGCCGTCGGTGTTGGTGATGCCGTAGGCCGCGGCGCCGCCGCCGGAGGACTTCAGGTTGACCTGGCTGAAGACGATGGAGTTCGGGGTGGCCGAGGCGACGTCGATCGAGATCTCGCCGAGGGCGCTCAAGCCCGCGGAGCTGAGGACGACGGTGATCGTGGCGGGGCTCGCCGACGGGGCCGCCGCGGTGAGGCCGTTGAGGCTCGCGTTGAACTGGTCGACGATGGACGGCGCGAAGCCCTGGCTGGAGGCGAAGATCTGGTAGCTGACCCCGGCGGCCAGCGCGTTGAACGGCGCGGGATTGAGCGCGTCGAAGGTCGCTTGGCCGGACGCGTTGGTCATGCCGAGGCGCGAGTTCGCCGCGTCGGGGTTCCCGTTGACGAACGCCAGCGCCGCGACCTCCGCGCCCGGGACGGGCGCGCCGGCGGCGTTGTTGACCTGGACCACGAGGTTGGACAGGGCGGAGGCGGGAGCGGCGGTCACGAAGAGCAGCGCGGCCAGCGAGAACAGTTGTCTCACGCGGGATCCCTCGGCGAGGTCGGCGCGATGGACCGACCTGGATGTGTGCGGCCTTATCTCGCAACATAGTGTAAGATAACGACGCTGAAGTCAACGCGAAATCGGTCACACCGGAGCCCTTTCTGAGCAC
>JACQBB010000433.1 GCA_016194625.1 Elusimicrobiota bacterium
CATGGTCTGCGACGCGCTCGTCGAGCGCGGGACCGCGGTCGTCGAGGAGGTCGGCAAGGCGGCGAGCGACCCGCGCTGGTTCGTCGTGCGCAACGCGGCGGTCGTGCTCGGCCGCGTCGGCGGTCCGCGCGCCTGCGAGTTCCTCGGGAAGACGCTGTCGCACAAGTCGCACTCGGTCCGGCGCGAGGCGGTCGAGGCGCTGGCCCGCATGGAGACCCCCGAGGCGCGCGCCGCCCTGCGCGCGGCGCTGCACGACCCCGACCCCCGCCTGCGCCTGCGCGCGCTGGGCGCGCTCGCCCGCGGCGGCCGGCCCGAGGACGCGGAGCGCGTCGAGGCGCGCGTGCTGGCCGCCGACTTCCGCCTCCTTCCCCCCGACGAACAGCGCGAGTGGCTCGAGACCCTCGCGGGCCTGCGCGGAGACGCGTCGCTGCCCGTGTTCCGGAGCCTGATCCGCAAGCGTTTGTTCTCGTGGGGCGCGCGGCGGCGGCTGCGGGCGATCGCGGCCTTCGCGCTCGGCAGTTCGGACGGAGCCGCGTCGAAGGCGTATCTGGAGACCCTCGCCCGCGTCCGCGACCGGAGCGTGCGCGAGGCGGCCGAGGCCGCGCTGGAGCGTCTGTCCCGGCGCGCGGGAGGCGGCCATGCCTGACGAACCCGCCGCGTCCGCCCCGCCCGTCGCCGCCGAGCTCGTCCACAAGGTCTTCGTCCTGCTGAAGGCCGCCGGCGTGTACGACAAGTCCAACGAGGGCTTCCGCCGCCATTCGGACGCCGCGCGCGAGACGCTGGCCCGCGCGCTCGAGGAGCACGGCAAGGTGCATCTCGAGGCGCGCGGCGAGCTCTTGTTCTTCAACGGCCTGCGCGTGCGCTTCCCCGTCGACGCCTCCGCCGGCGGCCGCTACCTGATCGCGGAGCTGGGCAAGCGCGGCGTCGGGGCGGTCGAGTTCGCGCGCGCCGAGGCCGCGGCCCAGCTGGACGCGCTCGCGTTCGCGCTGCGCGGGACGGACCCGCGCCGGGGCGAGGGCCTGCCGCGCGTGCGCGAGCTCCTCGCGGCCGCCGAGGCGGACGCGGTCGCCGTCCACCCGCGCGCCGCCGCCGAGGGCGGCGAGGCCGCGCGCGCCGAGGACGGCCGCGCCGCCGCGCAGAAGGCGTTCTTCCGCGCCGTGCGCCTCGTCGAGGAGGTGATGACGCGCGCGCGCGAGGGGCGCGAGGCCGCGTTCGCCCCGGCCAAGCGCGTCGTGCAGACGCTCGCCGAGCGCGTCGTCGACGACGAGCAGACTCTGTTCGAGCTGGCGACGCTGCGCACCTTCGACGAGTACACCTTCGCGCACTGCGTGAACGTCTGCGTGTACTCGATCTCGATCGGCACGCGCCTCGGCCTGGACCGCGCGCAGCTGACCGACCTGGGCCTGGCGGCGCTGTTCCACGACCTCGGCAAGGCGAAGCTGCCGCTGGCGCTGATCGACAAGCCCGACGAGTACGACGAGGCGGAGTGGGAGCAGATGCACCGCCACCCCGCGCTGGGCGCCAAGACCCTGCTCGCTATGCGGCGCACGCTCGACCGCGGCCTGGCGCGCGCGGTCCGCGTGGCCTACGAGCACCACCGCGGCGTGGACGGCTCCGGCTACCCGCGGCCGCGCCGCAAGGCGCGCCAGGACCTGTTCGCCCGGATCTGCGCGATCGCCGACTCGTTCGACGCGATGACCTCGGGACGCGTCTACCAGCGGCGCGCGATGGGGCCGGCGGAGGCGCTGCGGCGCATGCTGCAGCGCTCGGGGACCGGCTACGACCCGGTGCTGCTGCGCCTGTTCGTCGGCGCCGTCGGGGTGTTCCCGATCGGCACGCCGGTCCTGCTCGACGACGGCCGCGCCGGGGTCGTCTGGCGCAACGACGCGGCGGACCTGATGCGGCCCCGCGTCCGCGTGCCCGTCGGGCCGAAGGGCGGGGAAGGCGCGGCGGTCGTGGACCTCGCGCGGCGCGACCCCGCCACGGGCGAGCCGCTGGCGTCGGTGCGCAGGATATGCTCCGAGGAGCGGCTCGGCGTGGGGATCCAGTCCCTGCTCAACGCCGTCGACGCCGTCCGCAAGGACAAGCCCGCGGCTTAGGCGGCGTCGGGGCGGCGGTCGGTCGCGCGGCGCGCGGGGATCGGCGCCGGCTGGCCGTACACGGGGAGCGTGAACGAGAACACGGAGCCCTTGCCGGGCTCGCTCTCCGCCCAGATCTCGCCGCGGTGCTGGGCGACGAGCTCTCGGGCGATGGTCAGGCCGAGGCCCACGCCCTCGCGCTTGACGGCGGTGCCCTGAGTGAAGCGGTCGAAGATGCGCTTCAAGTCCTCCGCCGTGATCCCGGTCCCGGTGTCGCGGACCCGCACGACGACCTTGCCGGCGCGCTCGCCGCTCCCCGCCTCGGCCGAGAGGACGACCTTCCCCCCCTCGGCGGTGTACTTGATCGCGTTGGACACCAGGTTGCTGAGCACCTGCAGGACGCGGCCCTTGTCGGCGAACACCGCCGGGAGGTCGTGGACCTTCTCGCGCGCCTCGATCTCGAGGGCGACCCTCTTCGAGACCGCCCACGGGCGCAGCGCCTGCGCGCAGTCGGCGAGCAGGGACTCCACGCCGGCGCGCTCCGGGTGCACGGTCATGTAGCCCGAGCGGATCTTCGAGAAGTCGAGCAGCTCGTCGATCATCTGCCGCAGGGTGCGGGTGTTGCGCACGCAGATGTCGAGGAACTCGCGGTCCTCGTCGGCCAGGCCGGCGCCGAGCTTGGAGGCGAGCACCTCGAGCGCGGAGCACACGGAGGTCAGCGGGGCCTTCAGGTCGTGGGTGACGTTGGCCACGAACTCTTCTTGAAGACGCTGGGTCTCGCGGAACTTCGCCTCGTGCGGCAGGACGGCGTAGGCGCCGACGACGCGGCCGCGCTCGTCGTGGACGACCGCGACCGACGAGCGGAACGCGCTCATCGTGTCGGGCGCGCCGCCGGTGCGCATCTCCTCGGACACCGGGCGGTTCTCGGGCAGGATCAGGTCCTTCGACAGCGCGACGAACTGCTCGCCGACGGCCACCTCGTCGACCAGGCTCTTGCCGGCGACCTCGGAGAACGGACGGCCGACGATCGCCTCGGCGGCGGGGTCCATCATCAGCACGCGCCCGTCCTGGTCGACGACGACCTTGCCGTGCGCGACGGTCGTCAGCACGCTCTCGGTGCGGACGCGCTCGTTGACGACGCCTTGCTTCTCCTGCATCAGCCGGTGGGTCGCGTCGGACACGTGGCGGGCGATCGCGTGCTCGACGTGGCGGACGGCGTCGGCGTAGATGCGCGCGCGCTCCGCCGGGTCGGGGACCGCCTTCTCGACGAGGCCGCGGATGAAGGAGCCGAAGCCCGCCGCGGGCGGAG
>JACQBB010000434.1 GCA_016194625.1 Elusimicrobiota bacterium
AAGTGCGCGACGTCGTCGCCGTCCCCTTCTCCGGCGGCCTCGAACGGCTGGAACGTGTCGTTGCGCTTCGCCTGGCCCTCCAGGTAGTTCCGGGCGTTGCCGACCAGCGCTGAGAAGAACAGGCTGGAGGTCGTGCCCCCTTCCAGGAGCTCACGATAAGTCTCGGCCGTCACGGCCTCGGCCGCGGCGAAGTCGCCGACGATGACCTGCGCGAAGCGCAGCGCCTCGCGTCGTTTGGCCTTGTAGAAGGACTCCGCCTCCCGGTGGCGGCGGCTGCGCGCGGCCTTGCTCCGGCGGACGAGCGCGCCGAGGAACTTGGGCGCGTGCGCGTCCCAGTGGTTGAGGCCGCGGGACTCGCGGGAGACCTTCTCGCACGCGAGCTGCGCGAGGAGCTCTGTGACGACCTCCTCCGGCTTGCGGCGCGGCTCCAAGGAGCCGATGAGGACGGCTGCGCGGCGGGCGAGCT
Organism: Elusimicrobiota bacterium; assembly: GCA_016194625.1. The sequence continues at coordinate 467 of JACQBB010000434.1, forward strand.
GGACGTCGTACTTGACGGCGGCGGCGTTGTGCGTCGGGGCCATGAAGGCACCATCCCTCCACCAGCCTCCGGTTCTCGGTGAGTCGGGGAATTTTATTGAGGCGTCGGGCTTGGCCCGTCCGCCTTTTCAGGCTGCGTTTGCGGCCTGCTCGCCAAGGCCGGACGGAGTCCGGCGGGCGAGCGGGCGTCTCTCCTTGCGGGAGCCGGAGGGCTTCACCTCCGCTCTGATCGGGCCTAGGCCCGAGACGCGGCGCCTGGAAAACGAAGAGCGTCAGCTCATGGGCGGACGCTCCTTGGCCGGCGTCTTGACGACCAGGCGGCGGAACCGGCGGCCGCCCTCATTCATGCGCGCGCTCACCGGCCGCCCGCGGCAGAAGCGGATCTCGGCCAGACGCCCGGAGCCGATCTTGGCGCAGAGGTCGCGCAGCGCGCGCCAGTGGCCGTCGAAGGAAGGCTCCTCGGGCGGCGCGTCGGCCGCCCCGAAGACGAAGCTCTGCTGGATGCCCTCGCAGGCGACGATCATCCCGTCTTCGACATGGACCCCCTGCATCGTGCAGTAGGGATACTCCACGGCCATCACCTTGAGGATGGCCGCCCAGCGGTCTCCGCCGCCGGCAAGGCCGGCGATACGAACGTCCAACGGCTCCACGGCGTCACGGCTGTACGCGCGCTCCATCGCTACCTCTCTGCGCGTTCCCGTTCTCTAGCGCCTTGCGGCGATAAAGAACGGGAAACGAGCTCGGCACTCGTTTCCCGTGGCGGGACCCCGTTGCGGCGGGATCGTGGATGCTCCGGAGCCAATCCTCCGGACTACACGGCCGCCGACGATTCCTCGTCGGCTGTCATGTATTCCGGGTCACTATTTATGCCAGGCGCGGCGGCAAAGGCCCGCCGATCAGGCCTTCGTGGGAAGTACGCCCGCCCTAGACTCGGGCTTCGTCCAGAATGGCGAGAGGCAGGAAGGCGGCCGAGCTCTTGGGGAGCAGCTTCACGCCAAGTCTCAGGCAGGTCTCGACGACGGCGCGCTCGTCGGCGCGGCTCGTGACGAGGACAGCGCGGTCGGCCAGGCCGAGCTCGGCGATGAGGTCGAGCCCCGTCGTGCGCTCCCCCTCCAGCTCGTAGTCCACGAGATAGACCGCGTCCCGAGCGAGGCTAGGCTTGGTCCGCGCCCAGTCGCGCAGCTCAGCGGCGCGGAAGAAGTGGCTGATCCGGAGGTTCCCGCTCGCGCCCGAGGCGGTCAAGCGCTCCTGCCAGACTTGGTGGATGCTGGGGTCGTCGTCCAGCACCACGACGCCACCACCGGGGCGCAGCTCTAGGTGCGGTAGGAACCAGGCCGGAGGCGGCGTCAGAGGCAGGCGAAGGTGGACCCGCGTCCCGCGGCCGGGCGCGGACTCGATCTTAAGCGCGCCGCCCCAAGCCTGGGCGTCGGCGCGGGCGTGGTGGACGCCCAGCCCTTGACCGCCCGGCTTACCGTGAGTGAAGCCCTTCTCGCCCATGCGCGAGAGGATTTCGGAAGATATGCCGGGCCCGTCATCCTCGACCGTCAAGACGGCCCGGCCGTCCTCCTCGCGCAGCGCGACGACGACGCGGCCTCGCGTGCCGACCGATTCGACGGCGTTTGTGACGAGGTTGGAGAGATCTCGCATGAGAGCGCTCGGCTCCACGCGCGCGAAGAGACCGCGGGCGTCGACGGCGAAGTCGGCCTCGATCGCGATCCCGTCCTCTTTCCGATGCTCGAGTCGCTTCTCGCTGAGGATGAGGTCCGCCAGGCTCGCCAGCGGCTCCACGGTAGGCTCGGACGGGCCTGAATGCAGCTCGGCGCCGGCCTGCTTCCGGGCGACGAGCGTGTTGGCGATGTCGCGGATGCGCCGGATCGCTGGGCGCAGGAGCGCGCGGCCGCTCTCAGGGTCCTTCTCCACCACGTCGAGGACGGCCAAGGGCGAGCGGATGTCGTGCGCGACCCGGGCGGCCAGGGCCGCGGCGCCTTCCTCCTTGGCGAGCTTCTCTTTATTCTCCGCCAGCTCACGCCGCGCTTCCGCGGTTTGTAGTTCAAAGCGGTGCTTGTCGTCCTTGAGCCTTTTGATTCGCGCGGCCAGACCGAGCGAGAGCAGCAGCATCTCGGCTGCCGAGCCCAAATAGGGCCCGTTGTCGATGACGAAGTTCTGCGGCAGCCAGCCTAGGTCCCGGGCGGCGTGAGTGGAGGACCCGAGGAAGAAGCAACCGAAGGCGATCAGGTAGTAGATGGCGGCGCCGGAGCCGCGCTGCACGCACCGCGCCGAGATCGGGATCATCACGAAGGGGACCGCCGAGATGAACAGGCTCGTGAAGCGGTTGACGAACAGTCCGTAGTGGAACGCGCCCCCGACGATCAGGAACAGGGCACCGGCGAGGACCGCATTGAGGCCGAGGTTCATGCGGGGCGCGAGCCGCCGGGTCTCCAGGAAGGACTTCGTGAATAGGGCGAGGAAGAGGTAGCTGACGCCCACGAGCACCGGGACGCAGACCTTGTTCCACGCGGGCCAGTCCGGCCAGAGGTACTGGTAGCTCATGCCGTTGAGCGAGCCGAGCAGGAGGCAGAAGGTCGTGGCGTAGACGACGTAGTAGAGGTAGTTGCGGTCGCGGAAGGCGAAAAACAGGAACAGGTTGCTGAGGACCATCGCCGCGATGATTCCCACGTAGACGCCGACGGCCGTAGTCTTGAGCGCGCTCTTGGCGAGCAGGGCGTTCTTGCTGACGACTCCGAGCGGCACGAACAGGGTTCCGTTGCTCTCGGCCATCACGTAGAGCTCAGTGGTCCCCCCTTTCGGCGCGGAGAACGGGAACAGGAAGTTGTGGTAGGCGACGGCGCGGTTGCGGAATGGCAGGAGCTTCCCCGTCTTATTGCCGGCGACGTGGCGTCCGCCGGTGAACTGATGGAACTCGACCCCCTGGACGAGCGGGTAGCAGAGCTCTAGGAGCCAGTCGCCCTCGGCGGTATCCTGGTTCGCGACGGTGAGTTTCAACCATCGGCGCGTCGTCGTGTAACCGAAGTTGAAGCGCTCCGTGGTCTTCCAGGCGGCGCGCCCGTCCTTCTCCAAGGCGCGTAGTCCTTCGATCGTCAAAGCGTTCGTCGGATCGGCGAGGACCTGCGCCGAGGCCACACGATAAGTTTCCACACCGCGCCGCAGCTCCAGTCCCGGCGCCACGGCCGCGGCGAGGACCGGGAAGAGGATGAGCAGCGCGGCGGCGGCGAGGCTCTTCATTTCTTTCGCGCGATGAGGCCCACGCTCTCGCGCCCGTCGAGCTGGATGTCCGGCGGGAACTCGGGACGCGCGAAGGTCCCCAGTTTCTCGATGACGAAGCCCGCCTGGGTGAAGACCCTCCGCAGCGTGGCCTCGTCGAGCAAGTGCATGCGGCTGGGGAGGTTGCCCGCGCGCTTGGGGTCGTGCGCACCCACGTTCTCAACGATGCCGGGCCAGAGCTCGCCCGCCTTGACGCGTGCATCGTAGGTCGGGAAGAAGGCCTTGGCCGTGCCGATGAAGGGAGTCTCCCCCACCACGAATACCTTGCCGCCCGGCGCCAGCCACCTCATGACGTTCGCCGCGGCGCGCTCAATGCTGGGGCCGTCGAAGAAGTGCATGACGCGGCAGATGAGGGCCGCGCCGATGGAACTCGGAGGGAAGGAGACCTTATCCGGGAAGCTGCCCGGCATGGTCGTCAGGCGCTCGCGCAGCCGCGCCGGAGCGTGCTCGCGCAGGATCTCCAAGTGGCGAGGATCGACGTCGTTGGCGATGACACGGGCGCCCGAGTTCAGGGCGGCCAGGCTCGCCACGCCGTAGGCCGCACCGATATCCAGGGCCGGCCCGGGAGCCGAGGGCGCGAAGTCCACGAAGGCCTGCGAGTAGATATCGAGGCCGGAAGTCATGTAGCCCATGCCGTTGAGCGTCTTGACGAAGCCGTTGGGCTCGGGAGGTGGCATCTTGTCCATGTTTTCAGCGGGAGGCATCGGGATTTTCAAGCGTGCTGGTGAGACATGATATTCGTTTGGGACGACGGCGTCCTGCGCGGCAGTCCCAAATCCTTGCGGTACTGTGCGATGGAGCGACGCGAGAGGCGCGCTCCGAAGAGCCGCTCGACCTCGCCGCGCAAGCTCTCGTCCGAGAGCCCGGGCTTCGCTGCGGCCAGCTCGTCGACGCGCTCGAGGAGAAGGCTCTTGCGGCTGGGCATGAGGGCCTTGAGCGGCGCCTCCAGTCCCCATGGCAGGCGGACGCTCTTGTTCGAGACGAGGCGGCTGAGGAAGCTGGGCGCGACCTCGAGGCTCCGGGCGACGGTCCGCTGGGTCAGCGGACGGCGGAGCGCGGGGTCGCCCGAGGCGAGGTAGTCCCGTTGGAGCGCGACTACCACCTCCAGCGTGCGGTATATCGTCGCCTTCCTCCGGTCGAGCAGTTCGAGCTGGCGCACGAGGGCGTCCAGGCGGCGAGCCTGCCGGAGCGGCAGCGCTTGGCGCAGCGCGGCGAGCTTGCCGCCGTCCAAGCGGTAGCGGCCCTTCCAGACTTCGCGGCAGAACAGGGAGATGACCGGCTCGCCGGCTTCGAGCTCGATCCCGGCGACG
>JACQBB010000435.1 GCA_016194625.1 Elusimicrobiota bacterium
CGCGCTCAAGACGACAAAAGGCCCAAGTCCCGGGGGACCGTCGGCCCGGGGCGCCCGCGCGTCCTTACTGAGGAAGCAGGTCCGTCGTGCAGCTCGCGTTGTTGCAGGTGATCGCGGGCTTGGAGTTCGGCTCCACGTCGTAGGTCACGATGTAGGCGCCGTAGCCGGCGACCGACGAGTTGCGGGTCGCGGTGGCCTTCCAGGACGGGGAGGTCGTGCCGGCCGAGGCCGCGCTGAGCGTGAAGTACTTCAGCGTGGGCGGCGTCATGTCCATGCCCGCGCAGGGCAGGGCGGCCATGCAGTAGTTCCCGGTGCTGGCGAGGAAGCGCTCCTGGGCGCCGCGGACGGAGTCCAGCGTGGTCAGGGCCTCCGAGGACTTGCCCTTCTCGACGACCTTGAAGTACTGCGGCACCGCGATCGCGGCCAAGATGCCGATGATGAGGACGACGACGAGCAGCTCGATCAGCGTGAAGCCGGCGTTCTTTTTTCTGTTCATGATCATCCTGAGCGAGATTAGCGACTCGTACGATTGTAGCGTAAAAACAACTCCGAATCGCTTTTATTTAATAAATATATGCGACACGGCTCCGCCCGGCCCCGCGGCGGCCGGCCGTCCTCGCGAGGAGGACGGCCGCCGCCTCGGTCCCGTGCGGCCGACCGGCCCTTACTGCGGCAGGAGGTCCGTCGTGCAGCTCGCGTTGTTGCAGGTGATCGACGGCTGGGCGTTCGGCTCGACGTCGTAGGTCACGATGTAGGCGCCGTAGCCCGCGACGGTCGCGTTGCGGGTCGCGGTCGCCTTCCAGGACGGCGTGCCCGCGCCGGCCGACGCCGCGCTGAGCGTGAAGTACTTGAGCGCCGGGGGCGTCAGGTCCATGCCCGCGCAGGGCAGCGCCGCGGTGCAGTACGCGCCGGTGCTCGCCAGGAAGCGCTCCTGGGCGCCGCGGATGGAGTCCATCGTCGTGAGGGCTTCCGAGGACTTGCCCTTCTCGACGACCTTGAAGTACTGCGGAACGGCGATCGCCGCCAGGATGCCGATGATGAGCACGACGACGAGCAGCTCGATGAGGGTGAAGCCCGCCTCGCGCTTGCGGATGTCCAGTCTCAGCTTGGTCATGTTATTCCCGTCCTCCTTGTTCGATGGCCGTCGGTGCGGACGCACGGAGATCCTCAGAAGATCGTGGGCAGAAGGTCGGCGGTGCACAGCGCGTTGTTGCAGGTCAGCGCGGGCTTGGTCGTCGGCTCGACGTCCAGCGTCAGCGCGTAGGCGCCGTAATAGGCGGTGGTGGCGTTGCGGGTCACGATGAGTTTCCACGACGGCGCGGCCGCTCCCGCCGTCATGTTGGCCCACGCGGTGAAATACTTGAGAGGGGGAGGCGCGATGTCGAGCCCGCAGGTGGCGACGGCGCCCAGGCAGTAGCCGCCGTATTTGTTCAGGTAGCGGTCCTGGGAGCCCTTGATCGCGTTCAGGGCCGCGATCGCCTCGGCGGCCCGGCTCTTCTCCACGACGCGCGCGTACTGCGGGACCGCCGTCGCGGCCAGGATGCCGATGACCAGGACGACGACGATGAGCTCCAGGAGCGTGAAGCCGGACTCGGGCGGACGGGGAGGCGCTTTCCTCATCTCTTCCGAGTGTAGCAGAAGCCCCTCGGGACGCCAACCCGCGATTGTGGGTGAAATGTGAATTGAGTATAGTCTCGCCGTGCCGCGCATCCTGATGATCGAGGACGAGCCCGCCATCGCCCGGGCCGTCGAGAAGACCCTGACCATGGCCCCCGGCTTCACCCTGGAATGGGTGTCCGATCCGGACAAGGCGGTCGCCGAGACCGTCGGCCGCCGGCCCGACCTGGTCCTGCTCGACATCCGCCTTCCGGGCGGCGACGGACGCGTGATCCTGCGGGCGCTCAAGGAGAACGCGGCGACCCGGGGCATCCCGGTCATCCTGCTCACCGGCCTGGCCAACGAGGGCGACAAGGTCCTGGGCCTGAACCTGGGCGCCGACGACTACGTGGTCAAGCCGTTCGGCGCGATGGAGCTGATGGCCCGCATCCAGGCCGTGCTGCGCCGCAGCGGCCCGTCCGCCGCGACCGAGCGCACCGCGAAGGCGGGGGGGCTGACGCTCGATTCGTCCGAGCGGACCGCCCGGCTCGACGGCAAGGAGCTCAAGCTCCAGCCCCGGGAGTTCGAGGTCCTGTTCCTGCTCGCCGCGCACGCGGGCAAGACGCTGTCGCGCGAGTTCCTGATCGAGCATACCTCCGGCTACGGCCGCGCGGTCCCGACCCGCAGCCTCGACACGCACGTGAAGAACCTGCGCAAGAAGCTGGGCGCCCGCGGCGGCATGATCCGCACCGTGCCCAAGCTCGGCTACCGGCTTGAAGCCTGACGCGGCCCGACGGCCGATCTACTTCGCCTTCCAGGGCCTGTTCATGGCGGTCCTGCTGCTCCTGGTGCTGTTCCAGGAGACGCCGCACGCGATGCGCCTGTGGCCGCTGTCGCTGGCGTTGGGGGCGTCGCTGGTCGCGCTGCGGCTGGTCGACGAGCGCACCCTCGGCCGGTGGTGGTTCCAGGCCGGCTTCTTCGTCGGCGACGCGGTGGCGGCGACCGCGACCCTGCGCTGGTTGACGCCGAAGGTCGACCTGTTCCTGCTGTACCTGCTGCTCGTGTTCGGCTCGGCGCTGACGCGCAGCGCGCGCCAGCGCATGGCCGTCGCGGCGATCGCGATCGTCCTGCACCTGGTCTCGGGCTGGAGCCCGGCCAACGGCTGGCCGCACCAGCCCGAGTTCTGGCTGCGCACCCTCTTCCTGGCGGTGTCGGCCGCGCTGATGGCGGTGCTGGCGCGCGACGCGCGTCAGGCGCAGGACGAGCAGGCGCGGCGCTTCGAGGAGCGCTTGGTCCAGGTCGGACGCCTGGCCACGCTCGGACGCGTCGCGGGCGAGGTCGCGCACCGCATCAAGGGCCCGCTGACGACCATCGCCGTCGACGCCGAGGTCCTGGCCCACCGTCTCTCCGGCGACGCGGCGGCCCAGCGCGACCTGAAGGAGATCCGCGACGAGGTCGAGCGCTGCAAGAGCATCCTCAAGGACCTGCTCGACCTCGGGCGCATCGAGGAGATGGACGTGACCTCGCTCGACCTGCGCGTCCCGGTCCGGGCGGCGCTCAAGGCGGTCGGGACCCGCGCCCGGGTGCGCAAGGTCCGGCTCCAGGCGACGGGCCTGGCGGCGCCGATGAGGGTCCGCGGCGACGCCTCGCTGCTCCAGGAGGCGGCCGCGGCGCTGCTGCAGAACGCGCTGGAGGCGGTCGCCGACGGCGGCACCATCCTGGTGGTCGGCTCGAGCTCCCGCAGCGTTCACCGGATCGACGTGATCGACGACGGCGTCGGCATCTCGCCCGAGGACCTCGAGCGCATCTTCGAGCCGTTCTTCACGACGAAAAAGAGCGAGGGCAGCGGCTTGGGGCTGTCGGCGGCTCTGCGCATCGCGGCCAAGCACGGCGGCAGCGTCGAGGCGGAGAGCGCGGGGCCGGGCCGCGGCGCGGCGTTCTCCTTGATCGTCCCCGCGGCGCGCTAAGGCCGGGCGCCCGACCAGTGCGGCGTGGAGCTGGCGCCGGGCACGTCGGCCGCCAGGCGCGGGGCGGAGCCGTCGGCGTCCATCACGAACACCTGCGAGCGGCCCGTGCGCGTGGACGAGAAGGCGAGCAGGCGGCCGTCGGGCGACCAGGACGGGTCCTCGTTGGAGCCCTCGCCGTGCGTCAGCTGGCGCACCGAGCCGCCGGTCACGTCGACCAGGAAGACGTCCATCTTGTCCTTGCGGTTGGCGCGGCCGGCGAAGGCGATCCACTCGCCGGTCGGCGACCACGCGGGGGCGTCGCACCAGTTCATGTTGGTGAGCCGGCGCGCCTGCTTGGAGCCCAGGTCCAGCACGTAGATCTGCGGGTTGCC
>JACQBB010000454.1 GCA_016194625.1 Elusimicrobiota bacterium
GTCCTCGGAGAGCGGGTTGGTCACGCGCGGCAGTCCCTCGGCGGACAGGCGCGCGGCGGCGAGCGTCTGGGCGGCGAGCAGGTCGTAGTTGTACGCCTCGCAGAAGCCGAGCGCGGCCAGGCGGGCGCGCGCGCGGCGCGAGGCGGTCTCGACCGGCGTCAGCGTCGAGGCCTTCGGGGCGAGCGCGCCGAGGCGGTACGGGATGTTGTCGTAGCCCAGGAAGCGGCCGACCTCTTCGGCCAGGTCGAAGGCCGTGTTCAGGTCGCGCCGCCAGGTCGGGGCGCGGAAGGTCAGGTGGTCGCCGTCGGCCTTGAACTCCGCCGAGATGCCGCGCAGGGTCCGGCCGACCGCGTCGGCCGCGAAATCGGAGCCCAGGATCTTGTTCAAGCGGGTGACGGTCGTCATCACCGGCGGGTTCGGCGCGCGCGGGTTGTCCACGGCGACGGCCTTGGCGGCGGCGCCGCCGGCGATGGAGACGATCAGCGCGGCCGCGCGGGCGGCGGCGTCGCGCGCGCCCTCGGTGTCGGCGCCGCGCTCGAAGCGGTACGAGGAGTCGGAGCGCAGGCGCGTCTTCTGCGACGAGCGGCGGACCTCGGACGGGTCGAAATAGGCGCCTTCCAGCACGACGCGCGTCGTCGCGGCGGTGACCGAGGTCTCCTCGCCGCCCATCACGCCGGCCAGGGCGACGGGCTTCTCGGCGTCGGCGATGACCAGCAGGCCTTCCGGCAGGTCGTATTTCTTGTGGTCGAGGGCCACGAAGGTCTCGCCGGCGCGCGCGCGGCGCACGACGATCTTGCCGCCGGACAGCTTGTCGGCGTCGAACGCGTGCAGGGGCTGGCCGCAGTCGTGCAGGACGAAGTTGGTGACGTCCACCACGCTGTTGATCGGCCGCAGGCCGACCGCCTCCAGCTTGGACTTGAGCCAGGCGGGGGACTCGCCGACCTTCACGCCCTCGATGAGGCGGCTGCCGTAGTACGGGCAGGCGACGGCGTCCTCGACGGCGACGGGGAAGGTCTTGTTCAGGCTCTCGACGAGGTTCGTCGAGAGAGGCTTCAAAGGCTTGCCGAGCGCGGCCGCCAGCTCGCGGGCCAGGCCGCGGTGGGACAGGCAGTCGGGGCGGTTCGAGGTGATCTCGACCTCGAGCACGTCGTCGGCGGGGCCGAGCAGCGAGCCCACGTCGGTGCCGAGCGCCGGGCCTTCGCCCATCACCCAGATGCCGTCCACGTCCTTGGGCAGGCCCAGCTCGGCGCGCGAGCAGATCATGCCCTGGCTCTCGACGCCGCGCAGCTTGGCCTTGCCGATCTTGAAGCCGCCGGGCAGGACCGCGCCGATCTTGGCGAACGCGATGGTCTGGCCCGCGGCCACGTTCGGGGCGCCGCAGACCACGTTCCACTTCGCCGCGCCGTCGTCCACGGTGCAGACCGACAGCTTGTCGGCGTTCGGGTGCTTGTCCTTGGCCAGGACCTTGGCGACGACCACGCCGGTGAACTGCGGCCCCAGGCGCTCGACGCCGGCGATCTCGAAGCCGAGCTTGAGCAGCAGGGCCGACAGCTCGGCCGCGGACAGGCCGTGCTCGAGGTGCTCCTTGAGCCAGTTAGACGAGATCTTCATCGAATTGCCGCAGGAAGCGGAGGTCGTTGATGTAGAAGTCGCGGATGTCGCGCACGCCGTGCATCAGCATCGCGACGCGCTCCACGCCGATGCCGAAGGCGAAGCCGGTCCATTTCTCCGGGTCCCAGCCCACGGCGGAGAGGACCTTGGGGTTAACGACGCCGGCGCCCAGGATCTCGATCCAGCCGGTGTGCTTGCACGACGGGCAGCCGGTGCCCGGGCAGAAGAAGCACTTCACGTCGACCTCGGTGGAGGGCTCGGTGAACGGGAAGTAGGACGGGCGGAAGCGCGTCTTGGTCTCGGCGCCGAGCAGGTTCTCCAGGAAGGCCTGCAGGTGGCCCTTCAGGTCGGCGAAGCCGACGTTCTCGTCGATGACCAGGCCTTCGACCTGATAGAACACCGCCGAGTGGGTCATGTCGATCTGCTCGTGGCGGAACACGCGGCCGGGGCAGACGATGCGCACCGGGGGCTTGCCGGTCTCCATCGTGCGGATCTGCACGGTGGAGGTGTGCGTGCGCATCAGGATCTGCGCGCGCATGTTCTCGGAGAGGCCCCGCAGGTAGAAGGTGTCGTGGCTGTCGCGCGCGGGATGGTCCTCGGGGATGTTCAGCGCCGAGAAGTTGTGGTGCTCGTCCTCGATGTACGGGCCCTCGGCCCACGAGTAGCCCATGCGCTGGAAGACGCCCGCCATCCGGTGCAGCGTGGTCGTCAGCGGGTGCAGGCGGCCGCGCGGCGCGCGCAGGGCCGGCAGGGTCAGGTCGATCGCGTCCTTCTTCAGCGCCTCCGCGTCGCCCGCCTCTTCCAGGCGGGCCTTCGCGGCGTCCAGCGCGGCCTCGAACGAGCCCTTCAGCGCCTGGGCCTTGGGGCCGAGGTCGCGCTTGTCGTCGAGGGTGAGGTCCTTGAGGGACTTGAGCAGCTCGGTGAGCTCGCCCTTGCGTCCCAGAAAACGGACGCGGACCTCCTCGAGCTTCGGGAGGTCCGCGATGGAGGCGGGATCCGCCTCGCGCAGAGCCGACTCGACCCGCGCGTGAGCCTGTTCCCAGGCGGCGCGGTTCGTCGTCGGCTCCATGGCCGGTGGTTACGCGCCCTGGGCGAGCGTGACGAGCTTCTTGA